>NZ_JBSFWB010000040.1:0-68170 GCF_053592635.1 Streptomyces sp. NPDC002623
AAGCTGGTGCTGCGGATGCCCAGGGCGCTGGATCCGGGCGGGACGGTCCTGATCACCGGCGGCACCGGCACCCTGGGCGGCCTGGTCGCCCGGCATCTCGTCACCGAACACGGCGTCCGCGGCCTCGTGTTGCTCAGCCGCAGCGGTCCCGACGCCCCCGGCGCGGGCGAGCTGGCGGCGGAACTCACGGCCCTCGGAGCCGACGTCACCGTAGAGGCGTGTGACGCGGCCGATCGTGAGGCGCTGGCCGCAGTCCTCGCACGCATCCCTGCCGACCGTCCCCTGACCGGCGTCGTGCACGCCACCGGCCTGCTCGACGACGGCCTCATCGAGTCCATGCCTCGGAACCGACTGGAGCGGGTGCTGCGGGCCAAGGTTGACGGGGCGGTCAACCTGCACGAACTCACCGCGGACCTCGACCTGGCCGCCTTCGTCCTGTTCTCCTCCGTCGCCGGAGTCCTCGGCGGCCCCGGCCAGGCCAACTACGCCGCCGCGAACACCTTCCTGGACGCACTCGCCGCCCGCCGACAGGCCGCCGGCCTCCCCGGCATCTCGCTCGCCTGGGGCCTGTGGGGAGAGGCCACCGGCATGACCGGCCACCTCGGGCGCGGCGACCTGGACCGGATGGCGCGCGGCGGCATCCTGCCGTTCACCCCGCACCTCGGACTGCGACTCTTCGACGCCGGCCGTGCGCTCCCGCACGCCCTCGCCGTGCCGCTCCGACTGGACACGGCCGCGCTGCGCACCCTGGCCGGGACGGGTGCGCTGCCCGGCGTGTTGAGCGGTCTCGTCCGAGGGGCGACCCGGCGTGTCGCGGCGGCCGGCGGGGAGACCGGCGTGGGGACGGACGGGTCGGCCTGGCAGCGGAGTATCGCGGCGCTCGACCCGTCCGAACGCTCACGCGCGTTGCTGGAGCTGGTCCGTACGCACGTCGCCGCAGTACTGGGCCACGGCGACCGGACGGCCGTGGCCGGCGACCGCGGCTTCAAGGACCTCGGCTTCGACTCGCTGACCGCCGTCGAACTGCGCAACCGGCTCACCGCCGAGACCGGGCTGCGGCTGCCCGCCACCCTTGTCTTCGACCATCCGACCCCGGCCGCGCTGGCCCGGCACCTGGGTTCCGAACTGTCCGGCGCGGAGCTCGCGCCGGCCGCCGCACAGGACACAGTGGCGTCGGCCGCCGCCCACGAGCCGATCGCGATCATCGGCATGGCCTGCCGCTTCCCCGGGGACGTGGCCTCGGCCGACGACCTGTGGCGGCTGGTCGCACAGGGCACGGACGCGATCTCCGAGTTCCCCGGCAACCGAGGCTGGGACCTCGCCGGTCTGTTCGATCCGCACCCCGACCACGCGGGTACGAGCTACACCCGCTCCGGCGGCTTCCTGCACGACGCGGACCTGTTCGACGCCGACCTGTTCGGCATCAACCCCCGCGAAGCCCTGGCGATGGACCCACAGCAGCGGCTGCTCCTGGAGACCTCCTGGAAAGCCCTCGAACACGCCGGCATCGCGCCGGACGCCCTCGCCGGCACCCGGACCGGTGTGTACACCGGGCTGGTCGCCCAGGGGTACGCCGGCCGACTCGACCGGGCCCCCGAGGAACTGGAGGGGTACCTGGGCACCGGCAACACGCCGAGCGTCGGTTCCGGCCGGGTCGCGTACACCTTCGGGCTGGAGGGGCCCGCCGTGACCGTGGACACCGCGTGCTCCTCCTCGCTCGTCGCCCTTCACCTCGCGGTGCGCGCGCTGCGCGGCGGCGAGTGCTCGATGGCGCTCGCCGGCGGCGTGACCGTGATGGCGGAGCCCGGGCTGTTCGTCGAGTTCAGCCGCCAGCGCGGTCTCGCCGCGGACGGCCGCTGCAAGGCGTTCTCCGCGGACGGCGACGGGTTCGGACCGGCCGAGGGCGTCGGCGTCCTGGTCGTGGAGCGACTGTCGGACGCGGTGCGCAACGGACACCGCGTCCTCGCCGTCGTGCGCGGCAGCGCCGTCAACCAGGACGGTGCCAGCAACGGCCTGACCGCCCCCAACGGACCGTCCCAGCAACGGGTCATCCGGCAGGCGCTGGCCGACGCGGGCCTGTCGCCGCAGAGCGTCGACGCGGTCGAGGCCCATGGGACGGGCACGGCGCTCGGCGACCCCATCGAGGCCCAGGCCCTCATCGCGACCTACGGTCAGGAGCGGACCGAGGAACTCCCCGTCTATCTCGGCTCCGTGAAGTCGAACATCGGCCACACCCAGGCCGCGGCCGGTGTCGCGGGCGTGATCAAGATGGTCCAGGCGATGCGCGCGGGCGTGCTGCCGCCCACGCTGCATGTCACCGAGCCCACCCCGCACGTGGACTGGTCCGCAGGATCCGTACGACTGCTGGCCGACGCGACGCCGTGGCCTGCCACCGGTCGCCCGCGCCGGGCCGCCGTCTCCTCCTTCGGCATCAGCGGCACCAATGCGCACGTCGTCCTGGAACAGGCCCCGGACAGCGAACAGGCCTCCTATAGCGAACAGACCCCCGACAGCGCGCCGCCCTCCGACCTGCCGGAGCACCGGCCGCCGGCGAGCCGAGCCACGCTGCCCTTGCTGCTCTCCGGTCACACGGCCGAGGCGCTGTACGCACAGGCCCGCAACCTCGCGGCGTTCCTCGAAACGACGCCGGTCCCCGCCCTGCCGGACGTCGCCTACACGCTCGCCACCGCCCGCGCCGCCCTGCCCGAACGGGCCGTGCTGACGGCCGCCGACAGGGCCGAACTCCTGCGGAATCTGCACGCGCTCGGTCGCGGAGAGACCGCACCCGGCGTGCCGGCGGGCCCGGCCCGGGCCGAGGGACGGCTGGCGCTGCTGTTCAGCGGTCAGGGCAGTCAGCGGGTCGGCATGGGACGTGAACTCCACGCCGACTTCCCGGTGTTCGCGACGGCGTTCGACGCGGCGGTGTTCGAGCTGGACCGGCAGTTGGCGGGGCATGTCACGCACTCGGTGCGGGATGTGGTGTTCGGAGCGGAGAGTGCCGAGGCCGCGGCGGGCATGGCGGGGCTGCTGGACGAGACGGTGTTCACGCAGGCGGGGCTGTTCGCCGTCGAAGTAGCGCTGTTCCGTCTCCTGGAGTCCCTCGGTGTGCGGCCGGACTTCCTCCTCGGGCACTCGATCGGCGAGCTCGCGGCGGCGTATGTGGCGGGGGTGTGGTCGCTGGCCGACGCCGCTGTCGTGGTCGGGGCCCGGGGCCGGCTGATGCAGGCGCTGCCGACGGGTGGCGCGATGGTGGCGATACAGGCCGACGAGGACGAGGTCCGCACGGTCCTGGACGATGTCCCCGCAGCCTGTGTCGCCGCCGTCAACGGGCCGATGTCGGTGGTGGTGTCCGGTGATGAGGAGCCGGTGCTGCGGGTGGCGGCGGAGTTCGCGCAGCGGGGTCGCAAGACCAAACGGCTGACAGTCAGCCATGCCTTCCACTCCGCCCGCATGGAGCCGATGCTCGACGAGTTCCGCCGCGTCCTGGGGACGGTGTCCTTCCGCGAACCCACGACCGCCGTCCTCTCCAACCTCACCGGCCGGATCGCCCAGGTCGGCGAACTGACCGACCCGGAGTACTGGGTACGGCAGGTACGCGAGCCGGTCCGCTTCGCCGACTGCGTCTCGGCGCTCGAAAGTGCCCAGGTGACAGCGCTGCTCGAAGCGGGACCCGACGGCGTCCTCACCGCCATGGCCCGCGAGACGACCGTCGCGCGGCCGGGTACCGCCGCCGTGCCCCTGCTGCGCGCCGAACGGGCGGAGTCGGCCACGGTCATCGGCGCGCTCGGCACCGTGCAACTCGCAGGCGTCCCGGTGGACTGGCCGGCCTTCTTCACCGGCACCGGAGCGCGCCTCACCGACCTTCCCGGCTACGCCTTCCAGCGCCGCCGCTTCTGGCTCGAACCGACGGCCCCCGTCGTCGCCCCGTCCACCGTGCCGGCCGACGCCGACCCGGAGTTCTGGGCCGCCGTCGATCGCGGCGACGCCGACCACGTGGCCGACGCGCTGGAGGTCGGCGACGAGACCCGGCGGGACTCGCTCGCCGACCTGCTGCCCGCCCTCGCCTCCTGGCGCCGCCTCCAGCACGAGCGCACCCTGCTGGACACCTGGAGCTACGAGACCGCGTGGCAGCCTTGGACGACACCGCAGGACGGCCAACGCCTCACCGGAACCTGGCTGTTGATCACCCCCGCCCCCGAGGCCGCCGACACCGGTACCGGCACCGGCACCGGTACCGACGCCGACCCCACGCACCGTTGCGCCCAAGCGCTCACCGCGGCCGGCGCCCAGGTCGAGACGCTGCGGCTGCGCCCCGCCGACCTGGAGCGCGACGAACTCGCCGAGCGGATCCGCGAGGCGGGCCCGGTCGCCGGGATCGTGTCGCTGCTCACCGGCGATCCGGGACAGCACCCCCGCCACCCGGCGCTGACCACCTGGCTCGCCGACACGGTGGTCCTCGTCCAGGCACTCTCCCTCTCTCCCTCCGAGGCGGGCCGCACCGCCCGTCTCTGGTGCGTGACCGAAGGGGCCGTGGCCGTGGGCAACGACCCCGTGCCCGAGCCGGCAGCCGCGCAGGTCTGGGGCTTCGGACGGGCCGCCGCACTCGAACTTCCCACTTCCTGGGGCGGGTTGGCGGACGTCCCCGTCGACGCCGACGAGCGGGTGTGGTCCCGGCTGGCCCGGGTGCTCGCGGGCGGCGGCCCGGAGGACCAGATCGCGTTGCGTGCCTCGGGTGCCTGGGTGCCCCGGCTGCGTCGCACGCGTGTCGTGCGCGCCGCCGGGCAGCGCGGCCCGGAGACGGCCTGGACGCCCGCCGGCACCGTCCTGATCACCGGCGGCACCGGCGGACTCGGCGCCCAAGTGGCCCGCTGGGCCGCCGCGCACGGCGCGGAACACCTGGTGCTGACCGCCCGCCGGGGTCCGCAGGCGGCAGGGGCCGACGAGCTCACCGCCGAACTCACCGCTCACGGCGTCCGCGTCACCGTGACCGCCTGCGACGTCGCCGACCGTGCGGCGCTGGACCGGCTGGTCGCCGCCGTCGAGGCGGACGGGCCGCCGATCCGGGCCGTCGTGCACACCGCAGGGATCGGCCAGGCCGCCACCGTCGCCGAGACGGATCTCGCCGCCTGCCAACGGATCACCGAGGGCAAGGTGCTCGGCGCGGCGCACCTCGACGCGCTGTTCGGCGACCGTCCGCTCGACGCCTTCGTTCTCTTCTCCTCGATCGCGGGCGTATGGGGGAGCGGAGCCCAGGGCGCCTATGCGGCGGGCAACGCCTACCTCGACGCCCTCGCCCGCCGTCGCCGCTCCCGCGGGCTCACCGCCACCGCCGTCGCCTGGGGCCCATGGGCCGGGGCCGGGATGGCGGCGGGCGAGAGCGGAGAGCAACTGGCCCGCCGGGGACTGCGCGCGATGGATCCGCAGGCCGCCGTCGCCCTGATGGCGCGCGCCGTGGCCCGCGCCGAGGCCGTCACCGTCCTCGCGGATGTGGACTGGCCGCAGTTCCTGCGCCGCTTCACCGCCCTGCGCCCGAGCGCCCAGCTCGCCGATCTGCCGGAGACCCGCGCCTACCTGGCCGAACGCTCCGACCCGCGTCCCGACGGCAGGCCGACACACGAACCGGAGCTGGCCCGCAGGCTGGCCGCGACCACGGCGGGCGAGGGACAGCGGATCCTGCTCGACCTGGTACTCCGCGAGGTCGCCGCCGTACTGGGCCTACCGGCCGGTGAACCGCCCTCGTCGGAACGGGCCTTCCGCGACCTCGGCTTCGACTCGCTCACCGCCGTGGAACTGCGCGACCGGCTCACCCTGAGCAGCGGGGTGGAGCTCCCCGCCACCCTGGTCTTCGACTACCCCACGCCGACCGCCCTGGCCGGTTTCCTCAGCGACGAACTGGCCGGCGCCCGGCCCGCCGACGCCAAGGCCGACGCCGAAGCGGCACCCGGCACAGCGCTGGACACCGAGCCGATCGCCATCGTCGCCATGGCCTGCCGTTACCCCGGCGGGGTCGGCGGACCCGAGGACCTGTGGCGGCTCGTCGCCGACGGAGTGGACGCCGTGTCGGAGTTCCCGGCCGACCGCGGCTGGGACCTCGACGCGCTCTACGACCCCGACCCCGACCACCCCGGCACCAGCTACGCACGCGAGGGCGGATTCCTCACCGCCGCCGCCGAGTTCGACGCCGCGCTGTTCGGCATCTCCCCGCGTGAGGCGCTGGCCATGGACCCCCAGCAGCGGCTGCTCCTGGAGACGTCCTGGGAGGCGTTCGAGAACGCCGGGATCGACCCGACCTCGGTCAAGGGCGAGGCCGTCGGCGTCTTCGTCGGCGGCGCGGCCTGCGGTTACGGGTCCGGCGTCGGGGAGCTGCCGGAGGGCGTGGAGGGGTATGCGCTCACCGGCAGCGTCAGCAGCGTGCTCTCGGGCCGGGTCGCCTACGCCTTCGGTCTGGAGGGCCCCGCACTCACCGTGGACACGGCCTGCTCCTCCTCACTGGTCGCGCTGCACCTGGCCGGCCGCGCGCTGCAACGCGGCGAGTGCACGATGGCGCTGGCCGGCGGGGTGACCGTGATGGCCACCCCGACCGGATTCGTGGAGTTCAGCAGGCAGCGCGGACTCTCCCCGGACGGCCGCTGCAAGGCCTTCGCCGAAGCCGCGGACGGCACCGGCTGGTCCGAGGGCGTCGGCCTGCTGCTGGTCGAGCGGCTGTCGGACGCCCGACGCAACGGGCACCGCGTCCTCGCCGTGGTGCGCGGCAGCGCCGTCAACCAGGACGGCGCCAGCAACGGTCTGACCGCCCCCAACGGGCCGTCCCAGCAGCGGGTCATCCGCCAGGCGCTCGCCGACGCCCGGCTCACCGCCCGCGACGTGGACGCCGTCGAGGCGCACGGCACCGGCACCGCCCTGGGCGACCCCATCGAGGCGCAGGCGCTGCTCGCCACCTACGGCCGGGACCGGCCGGAGGAGGTCCCGCTCTATCTGGGCTCGGTCAAGTCCAACATCGGGCACACCACGGCCGCGGCCGGCGTCGCGGGCGTCATCAAGATGGTGCTGGCGATGCGTGAGGGCGTCCTGCCCGCGACCCTGCACGTGGACCGGCCGACCCCGCACGTCGACTGGTCGGCCGGCACCGTCGCGCTGCTCACCGCCCCCCGCGCCTGGCCCGACCTCGGCCGGCCGCGCCGCGCGGGCGTCTCCGCCTTCGGTATCAGCGGCACGAACGCACACGTCGTCCTCGAACAGCCGCCCGCCGCGCCGACGGAGCCGGCCGGACCCCGCCCCGCCCACGCCCCCGGCAGCGCCCTGCCCTTCCTGCTCTCCGCCCACTCCGGCAAGGCGCTGCGCGCACAGGCCCGCAGGCTCGCCGACCATCTCGCGGCCTCGCCCGCACCGGACGCCACCGGCGCGGAACTGACCAACCTCGCCTACTCGCTGGCCTTCTCCCGGGCCGGGCTCGCCCACCGGGCCGTCGTCACGGCGGCCGACCGGGAGGGGTTGCTGACGGCCCTTGCGGGGTTGGCGGCCGGGGACTCTGGGGTCGACGCTGCCGTAGGGGTGGCACAGTCTGGAGCCCGTCCGGTGTTCGTCTTCCCCGGTCAGGGTTCGCAGTGGGCCGAGATGGCCGGCGGGCTGCTCACGGCGTCACCCACGTTCGCCACCCAGATCCTGGCGTGCGAGGAGGCGCTGGCGCCGTTCGCCGACTGGTCGTTGACCTCGGTCCTGCGCTCTGAGTCGGACGCGTGGCTGGAGCGGGTCGATGTGGTGCAACCGGTGTTGTGGGCGGTGATGGTCTCGCTGGCCCGGCTGTGGATCTCGCACGGCGTGCGGCCCGCCGCGGTGGTCGGTCACTCGCAGGGCGAGATCGCCGCCGCGTGCGTCGCCGGAGCGCTCTCGCTGGAGGACGGCGCGAAGATCGTCGCCCTGCGCAGCAAGGCCCTCCTAGACCTGTCGGGCAAGGGCGCGATGGCCTCCGTCGGCCTGTCCGCCGAGGACGTCGCCGAACTGACCGCGCCGTACGGCGACCGGATCTCCCTCGCGGCCGTCAACGGCCCGCACTCCGTGACGCTCTCCGGCGCCCCGGACGCGCTGGCCGAACTGCTGGAGCGGAGCGAGGAACAGGGTGTCTGGGCCCGGCGCATCCCCGTCGACTACGCCTCGCACTCCCCGCAGGTCGAGTCGGTCCGCGAACCCCTGCTGGCGGCCCTGGCGGGCGTCGTTCCGCGCGCCGCCGACATCCCCTTCTACTCCTCGGTCACCGGCGGCCCGCTGGAGACCACCGCCCTGGACGCCGAGTACTGGTACGTCAACCTGCGGCAGACCGTCCGCTTCGACGAGGCCGTCAGGGCCCTGCTCGACGCCGGGCACGACGCGTTCATCGAGGCCAGCGCCCATCCCGTGCTCACCACCGGCGTCCTGGAGACCGTCGAGTCGGCCGGCTCCCGGGCCGCGGTCCTGAGCACGCTGCGGCGCGGGGACGGCGGCCCCGACCGCTTCACCACCGCCCTCGCACACGCGTACGTCCGTGGCGTCCACGTCGACTGGCAGGCCGCCTTCGAAGACGCCCAGCCGCGACTGACCGGCCTGCCCACCTACGCCTTCCAACGCGAGCGGTACTGGCTGGCCGGCGACTCCGGCGGCGCGGCCGATGCGCAGACGCTCGGACTCATCCCGTCCGGGCACCCCGTTCTGGGCGCCGCCGTTGACCTGGCCGACGCGGACGGGGTCCTGCTCACCGGACGCGTCAGCCGGCGCACCCACCCGTGGCTCGCCGAGCACCTGACCCCGGCGACCGCGCTCCTGCCCGGTGCCGCCTTCGTCGAACTCGCCCTCCACGCAGGCCGGTTGACCGGCCTCGGCACACTCGAGGAACTCACCCTGCACGCACCGCTGCCGCTGCCCGAGCGCGGCGGCGCGCAGCTCCAGGTCTCGGTGGGCGCCGCACAGGCCGACGGCCGCCACCCCGTGGCCGTCCACTCCTGCCCGGACGACCCGGACACGGCAGGCGCCTGGACCCGGCACGCCGACGGCCTGCTCGCCCCGGCCCCGCACCACGCGCCCGAGGACGAGCACGAGGACGAGGACGAGGACGAGGACGACGGCGAAAGCGCGCTCGCCGACGACCTCGCCGACGACCTCGCAGACGACGCCGCGGACGACCTCGCCCTCTGGCCCCCGGCCGGAGCCGTGCCCGTGCCCCTGCCGCCCGCCGCCCCCGGGGAATCCGCACACCAAGTGCTGCGGGGGGTATGGAAGTCCGGCGGCGCCCTCTACGCGGAGGTCGCCCTCGACGCCGAACTGCGGCAGAGCGCCGCCGGCTACGGACTGCATCCGATGCTCCTGACCGCCGCCCTCCAAGCGGTCCACGCGATGGCCGCCGAGACCGGCACCGGAGGCGACGGCGAACTCCGGATGCCGTTCGCCTGGTCCGGCGTCACACTGCACGAGCCCGGTGCGACCGCGCTGCGGGTACGGCTGGAGGCGGCCGGCGACACACCGGACACGTTGTCCCTGGTCGCCGCGACCGACGCCGGAGCCCCCGCTCTCACGGTGCGCTCCCTCGCCCTGCGGGCCGTCTCGGCCGGCCGGCTCGAAGCCGCGCTCGCCGAGCGGGAGCCCCGCGCCGCGCAGGCCGGTTCGGTGCCGGTGCTGCGGCCCCTTCCGTCCCGTCCGGCCGATGACCCCGGGTCAGGGGCCGAGCCGGGGACCGCCGGGAGCGAGGCGCTGCTGCGGCGGCTGGGCGCGCTGGGCGAGGCGGACCGGCAGCGCGCGATGAGCGACCTGGTGGTCGCCCAGGTCGCGGGCGTCCTCGGCCATGCCGCGTCCGATGTCGCCGCGGACCGTCCGCTGCGCGACCTCGGCCTGGACTCGATGGCGGCGATCGAACTGCGCGGCCGGCTCGGCGCCGCCCTCGGCCTGCGGCTTCCGGTGACGCTCGTCTTCAGCCACCCGACCCCCGCGGCCCTCGCCGCCCATCTCGTCACCGAACTCGGGCTGGAGGAGGCGACGGCGGCCGGTCCGGCGGCGGTCGCGTTCGGCCGGCTGGAGAACGCCCTCACCCGGCTGCCGGACGACGACACGACCCGGGCGGCCGTCACCCGGCGGCTGGAGACCCTGCTGTGGAAGTGGCGCGACCCGGCCGACGCCGACGCCCCGGCGCCCGCCCTCAGCGGAGAGGCGCTCGCCGCCTCCTCCGCCGACGAGATCTTCGACCTGCTCGATCGGGAGCTGGGCAGCGCCTGACCCCTGACCCCTGACCCCGACCTGGACGTATTCCTACCGGCTTCTCCCCGGGCACCCGGTGAAAGTGGGCTCGCGTGTCGACCAACGAAGAGAAACTCCTCGACTACCTCAAGAGGGCCACCGCGGACCTCGGCCGGACCCGGCAACGGCTGCGCGAGATCGAGGCGGCCGCGGCCGAGCCCGTCGCCGTCGTCGGCATGGCCTGCCGGTACCCCGGCGGTGTGCGCACACCGCAGGAGCTGTGGCGACTCGTCGCCGACGGAGTCGACGCGCTCGGCGACTTCCCGCACGACCGCGGCTGGGACGTCGACGGCATCTACGACCCCGACCCCGAACGCTCCGGCAAGACCTACGTCCGGCGCGGCGGCTTCCTGGACGACGCGGCCGACTTCGACGCCGAGCTGTTCGGCATCAACGCGCGTGAGGCCCTGGCCATGGACCCGCAGCAGCGGCTGCTCCTCGAGACCTCCTGGGAGGCCTTCGAGCGTGCGGGCGTCGACCCGACCTCGCTGAGGGGCAGCCGGATCGGAGTGTTCGCGGGGGCCATCTCCTCGGGCTACGCCGAACGGCTCACCAGCGTTCCGGAGGCGGTCGAGGGGTATCTCGGCACCGGCAGCATGACCAGCGTCGCGTCCGGCCGGATCGCCTACACGCTCGGCCTCGAAGGGCCGGCCGTCACCATCGACACCGCCTGCTCCTCCTCGCTCGTCGCGATCCACCTCGCCGCCCAGGCGCTGCGCCAGGGCGAATGCACGATGGCACTGGCCGGCGGGGTGACCGTGATGTCGACGCCGGGCATCTTCATCGAGTTCAGCCGCCAGCGCGGCCTCGCCCCCGACGGGCGCTGCAAGGCGTTCGCCGCCGCGGCCGACGGCACCGGCTGGGCCGAGGGCGCGGGCGTCCTGCTGCTGGAGCGGCTCAGCGACGCCCGCCGGGCCGGGCGCCCCGTGCTGGCCGTCGTCCGGGGCAGCGCGGTCAACCAGGACGGGGCGAGCAACGGCCTGACCGCCCCCAACGACCGGGCGCAGGAACGCGTGATCCGCCAGGCCCTCGACTCCGCGCGACTGACCGCCCCGGACGTCGACGCGGTCGAGGCGCACGGCACCGGCACCACCCTCGGCGACCCCATCGAGGCACAGGCGCTGCTGGCCACGTACGGCCAGGGCCGGCCCACGGGGAAGCCGCTGTGGCTGGGTGCCGTCAAGTCGAACATCGGTCACACGGGTGCGGCGGCCGGCGTCGCCGGGGTCATCAAGATGATCGAGGCCATGCGGCACGAACTGCTGCCGCGGACCCTGCACGTGGACGAGCCGACGCCGCACGTCGACTGGTCGTCCGGCGGAGTGGAACTGCTCACCCGCCCCACCCCGTGGCAGCGCAACGGCCGTCCGCGCCGGGCCGGGATCTCCTCGTTCGGCGTGAGCGGAACCAACGCCCATGTGATCGTGGAGGAGGCACCGCCCGCCACGGAGGAGGCCGGCGCCGCCGAGGACATCCCCATCGGGGGAGTCCTCGTCGAGGAAGTCCCCGCCGTGCCCTGGGTCCTCGGCGCCCGCACCGACGACGCACTGCGCGCACAGGCCGCCCGGCTCGCCGCCCACCTGCGGGAACGGCCCGGCTTCCGCCCGGCGGACATCGGCTACTCACTGGCCACCTCGCGCGCCGCCCTCGACTCCCGGGCGGTCGTCGTGGGCGCCGAACCCGAAGAGTTCCTCGCGGGTCTCGACGCGCTGGCGCTCGGCGGGGACGCGCCGAACGCCGCGCACGGCCGGGCCGTCCCGGGCGGCCGCTCGGCCTTCCTGTTCACCGGCCAGGGCAGCCAGCGCCCCGGCATGGGCCGCGAACTGCACGCGACCTGGCCCGCCTTCGCCGACGCCTTCGACGCGGTGGCCGCCGAACTCGACGCCCGGCTGGCCGGGCACGTCGACCGGCCGCTGGCCGAGGTCGTGCTGACCCCCGACGATCCGCAGAGCGCGGAACTGCTCGGGCGGACCGTGTACGCGCAGACCGGACTGTTCGCCCTCCAGGTCGCCCTCTTCCGCCTCTACGAGTCCTGGGGCGTGCGCCCCGACCTGCTGCTGGGCCACTCGATCGGCGAGCTGAGCGCCGCGCACCTGGCCGGCGTGTGGTCGCTGCCCGACGCGGCGGCACTGGTCGCGGCCCGCGCCACCCTGATGCAGGAACTGCCCGCCGCAGGCGCGATGCTCGCGGTCGCCGCCACGGAGGAGGAGGCGATGGCGGCCCTCGCCGAGTACGACGGCGCTGTCGATCTCGCCGCCGTCAACGGGCCGTCCGCGGTGGTGCTCTCCGGCGACAGCGAGCCGCTGCTCGCGCTCGCCGACCGCTTCGCCGCCGAGGGCCGCAAGACCCGGCGGCTGCGCACCAGCCATGCCTTCCACAGCGCGCACATGGACGGCATGCTCGACCGCTTCCGCGAGGCAGCGGCCGCCGTCGTGGCCTCGCCCGCCCGCATCCCGGTGATCTCCAACGTGACCGGCGCTCCCGCCACCGACGACGAACTGGGCAGCGCCGACTACTGGGTTCGCCATGTGCGTGCGACGGTCCGCTTCGCCGACGGAGTCGCCGCGCTCGCCGACGCCGGCGCCACCGCCCTGATCGAGCTGGGCCCCGACGGAGTCCTCACCGCACTCGCCCAGGACACTCTGACCGCCCGCAGGACGACACCGACCCCCGTGTGCGTCCCCGCCCTGCGCGCCGGCCGACCGGAACCCGCCGCCGCCGTGCGCGCCCTCGGCGCGCTCCACCTCTGCGGCGGCCGCATCGACGGCGAGCGGTTCTTCGCCGGCCTCGACGCCCGCCGCACCGACCTGCCCACCTACGCCTTCCAGCGCAAGCGCTACTGGCTGGACGGCACGGCCACGACCCCCGACGCGGCCGGCCTGGGCCTCACCGCCACCGGCCACCCCCTGCTCGGCGCGGAGCTGCACATGGCGGGCAGCGGCAGCCTGGTCCTGACCGGACGGCTGTCCCCGCACACCCACCGCTGGCTGGCCGACCACGCGGTGGGCGGCGTCGTGCTCTTCCCCGGCACCGCGTTCGTCGAGGTCGCCGTCCAGGCCGGCGACCGCGCGGGCTGCCCCCACCTGGCCGAACTCATGCTGGAGGCACCCCTCCCGCTCCCCGCGGACACCCCGGTCCGACTCCAGGTCACCGTCGAACCGACCGACGACGACGGCCGCAGCCGGGTGGAGATCCACTCCCGGCCTGCGGACTCCACAGCCCCCGACGACGCCGAATGGACCCGACACGCAACCGGCGTCCTCACGACCGACCCCGACCCCGACCCCGCGACCTCCGCACAGGCAACCGCGCCACAACCCCCGGCCGACCTCGCCCCCCACGCGGTCTGGCCGCCCGCCGGGGCCGTGCCGGTCGACGTCGACGACTTCTACGCCGACCTCGCCTCCGGCGGATTCGGCTACGGTCCGTCGTTCCAGGGCCTGCGCGCCGCCTGGCGGCTCGACGGGGTCGTGTACGCGGAGGTGGCGCTGCCCGACGAACACGCCGCGGCCGCCGCGGACTTCCTCCTGCACCCCGCGCTGTTCGACGCCGCGCTGCACGCCAGCGGGCTGACCGGCCTCGGGCAGGACACCGGGCAGGCCCGGCTGGTGTTCTCCTGGAGCGGGGTGAGCGTGCACGCCGTCGGCGCCGCGGCGCTGCGGGTGCGGATGTCGGCCACCGGGCCCGACACGGTCGAACTGACCGCCGCCGACGGCCTGGGCAACCCCGTGCTCTCGGTGCGTGAACTGGTCATGCGCCCCGCCCCCGCAGCCGCGTCCGCCGAACCGGCCGACGGCGGTGCCCTGTTCCGGCTCGACTGGGTTCCGCAGCCCCCCTCCGAGGAACCGCCGACGACAGCTGCCGAGCCGTGGGCCGTCCTCGGCCCCGACCCCTTCGGCCTGACCGACGCGCTGGCCGGAGCCGGGATCGCGGCGAGCGAGTATCCCGACGTCGCCACCCTCGCCGAGGAGCCCGTGGCCCCCGCGGTCGTCCTGCTCCCGCTCGCCCCGGTCTCCGCCGCCGGACTGCCGAGCGCGGCCGACCGGGCCGTCGACCGGATGCTGCACACCGTGCAGGGCTGGCTGGCCCACTCCGCGTGGGAGGCGACCCGGCTGGTCGTCGTCACGTCCGGCGCGGTAGCCGCCCGCGACGGCGAGAGCGTCACCGACCTGGCCCACGCGCCGGTCTGGGGCCTGCTGCGCTCCGTGGAGGCCGAACACCCCGGCCGGATCCTCCTCGCCGACCTCGACACGGACGCCGCCTCCCGGGCCGCCCTGCCCGACGCGATCCAAACGGCACTGGCCACCGGCGAACCGCAGACGGCCGTCCGCGCGGGGGCCGCCCTCGCGCCGCGGATCGTCCGGGCGGACACCGCCCGGCTGCTGCCCGCCGCCCCCGACGGGCCCTGGCTGCTGGACACCGCCTCCGCGGGCGACCTGGACCGGCTCGCGCCGCTGCCGTACCCGCCCGCCGCCCGGCCGCTCGCCCCGCACGAGATCCGGATCGCCGTCCGCGCCTCCGGTCTCAACTTCCGTGATGTGCTGGTGGGTCTCGGCATGGTGCCCGGCCAGGTCGGCATGGGCACCGAGGGCGCCGGAGTGGTCGTCGAAGCGGGCTCGGCGGCCGGCGAGTGGCAGCCCGGCGACCGGGTGATGGGCGTGGTGCCCGCCTCGCTCGGCCCGGTCGCGGTCTGCGACCACCGCGCCGTCGTCCCCGTCCCGCCGCACTGGACCTTCGCCGAAGCCGCCGGCATGCCGATCGCCTTCCTGACCGCCTACCGCGCCCTGTTCGACCTCGCCGGCCTCAAACCCGGCGAGTCCGTACTGATCCACGCGGCGGCCGGCGGCGTCGGCATGGCCGCCGTCCAGCTGGCCAGGCACTTCGGCGCCGAGGTGTACGGCACGGCGAGCCCCGGCAAGTGGGACACCCTGCGGGAACTGGGCCTGGACGACGAGCACATCGCCTCCTCCCGCTCGCTCGACTTCGAGGACGACTTCACCGCCGCGACCGGCGGCCGCGGCGTCGACGTCGTCCTCAACTCGCTGGCCCGCGAGTACGTGGACGCCTCGCTGCGGCTGCTGGCGCCCGGCGGCCGGCTGATCGAGATCGGGAAGACGGACCTGCGCGACCCCGGCGAGACGGCCGTCCTCCACCCGGGGGTCGGCTACCAGCCGTTCGTCGACGCCGAACCCGAGCGCATCGGCGAGATCCTCACCCACGTCGTCGAACTCATCGAGAGCGGCGCGCTCAGCCGGCTCCCGGTGCGCAGCTGGGACATCCGTCAGGCGTCCCAGGCCTATCGGTACATGAGCCAGGCCAAGCACATCGGCAAGATCGTGCTCACCCTGCCCGCCGCCCCCGACCCCGAGGGCACCGTCCTGATCACCGGCGGCACCGGCGCGCTCGGCGCCCTGCTGGCCCGCCACCTGGTGACCGAGCACGGCGCCCGGCGGCTGCTGCTCACCAGCCGGGCCGGCGACCAGGCGCCCGGCGCCGAGCGACTGCGCGAGGAACTCACGGACCTCGGCGCCGCCCACGTGGAGCTCGCGGCCTGCGACGTCGCCGACCGCGCCCAACTCGCCGACGTCGTGTCCCGCATCCCCGCCGAGCACCCGCTGACCGCGGTCGTGCACGCCGCGGGGGTGGTCGAGGACGGCGTCGTCACCTCGCTGACCTCCGATCAACTCCGCCGCGTCCTGCGCCCGAAGATCGACGGCGCCGTCAACCTGCACCGGCTGACCGCCGACGCGGACCTCGCCCTGTTCGCCCTCTACTCCTCGGCGGCCGGCGTGCTGGGCGGCGCGGGCCAGGGCGGCTACGCCGCCGCCAACACCTTCCTCGACGCGCTCGCCTGCCACCGCCGGGCCGCCGGCCGCCCCGCCGCCTCGCTCGCCTGGGGACTGTGGGACCAGGCAGGCGAGATCACGGCCGGCATGGACCGGGTCGACCGGGCGAGGGCGGCGCGCTCCGGAATGCTGCCGCTGTCGGCCGCACAGGGCCTCGCCCTCTTCGACGCCGCCGCCGACACGCCCGAGCCTCTGCTGCTGCCCGTCCGGGTCGACGGCGCGGCCCTGCGCCGCGGGTCCGGCGCCGCCGCCGTGCCCGCGGCCATGCGCGGCCTGGTCCGGGGCCCGGCCCGGCGCACCGCCCGGTCCGCCGCCCGGCCGGAGCCCGCCGGGCTCGTACAGCGGCTGTCCGAGCTGGCCGAGGACGACCGGCGCAGACTGCTGACCGACCTGGTCTGCGACCACGCGAGCACCGTGCTCGCGCTGGGCGGCGCGGACGCCGTCGACCCGCGCCGGGGCTTCACCGAGATGGGCTTCGACTCGCTGACCGCCGTCGAACTGCGCAACCGGCTCGACGCCGCCACGGAACTGCGGCTGCCCGCCACCCTCGTCTTCGACTACCCCACCCCGGCCGACCTCGCCGAGCACCTCTTCGAGGAACTCGCACCCGACACCGCCGCCGCGGTGCCGGCGCTGCTGGACGAACTCGACCGCATCGAGTCCCGGCTCGCTCGACTGCGCGCCGACGCATACGACCGCGCCGCCGTCTCCCAGCGGATCGACCGGCTCCTGACGGTGTGGCGCAACCAGGACCCCGACTCCGCCCCCGCCGCGTCGGACACGCCGGAGACGGCCGCGGAGCAGCTCAGGGAAGCCAGCGCCGACGAGGTGCTCGACTTCATCGACCGCGAACTCGGCCTGGCGTGAGCGCCTTTGCCGCTTCCCCCTCCCCGTCGAGTCCAGGAAGGAGCGACACCACGATGCAGGATGGCGACACGCCGGAGAGCGAGAAGCTGGTCGGCTACCTCAAGCGGGTGGCCGCGGAACTGCACGACGCGCGGGCCGAGCTGCGCCGCGCCGAGCAGCGGGAGACGGAGCCGATCGCGATCGTCGCCATGGCCTGCCGCTACCCGGCCCAGGTGGCCTCGCCCGAGGACCTCTGGCGGCTGGTGGCCGAGGGCGAGGACGCGATCGGCCCCATGCCCGACGACCGCGGCTGGGACCTGGAAGGGCTCTACGACCCCGACCCCGACGCCCCCGGCAAGAGCTACGCCCGCAGCGGCGGCTTCCTCGACCACGCGGCGGACTTCGACCCCGAGTTCTTCGGCATCAGCCCGCGCGAGGCACTGGCGATGGACCCCCAGCAGCGGGTCCTGCTCGAAGTGGGATGGGAGCTGTTCGAACGCGCCGGCCTGGACCGCGACGCGCTGCGCGGCAGCCGCACCGGCGTGTTCGTCGGCGCCGGCTCCTCCGGCTACGGCACCGGCTTCCAGCAGGTGCCCGAGAGCGTCGGCGGCTATCTGGGCACCGGGACCATCATCAGCGTCCTGTCCGGCCGCCTCGCCTTCGTGTACGGGCTCGAAGGGCCCGCCGTCACGGTCGACACGGCGTGCTCGTCCTCCCTGGTCGCGCTGCACCTCGCCGTCCAGGCACTGCGCGCAGGCGAGTGCACGACGGCCCTCGCCGGCGGGGTCACCGTCATGTCCAACACCGGCATGTTCAGCGAGTTCAGCCGACAGCGCGGGATGGCCCCCGACGGCCGCTGCAAGGCGTTCGCCGCCGCGGCGGACGGCACCGGCTGGTCCGAGGGCGCCGGACTGGTCCTGCTGCAACGGCTCTCCGACGCGCGCCGCGACGGCAACCCGGTGCTCGCCGTGGTCCGCGGCAGCGCGGTCAACCAGGACGGCGCCAGCAGCGGCCTGACCACCCCCAACGGGCCCTCCCAGCGCCGGGTGATCCGGCAGGCGCTCGCCAACTCCCGGCTGACGGCCGACGACGTCGACGCGGTCGAGGCGCACGGCACCGGCACCACCCTCGGCGACCCGATCGAGGCCCAGGCCCTGCTGGCCACCTACGGGCAGGGCCGCGACCCGCGACGGCCGCTGCTTCTCGGCGCCGTCAAGTCCAACCTGGGCCACACCCAGGCCGCCGCCGGCGTGGCCGGGGTGATCAAGACGGTGATGGCCCTGCGCCACGGCCGGCTGCCGCGGACGCTGCACGTGGACGAACCCACCCCGCACGTCGACTGGTCGGCCGGCACCGTACGCCTGCTGACCGAGACACGGCCCTGGCCCGACACCGAGGGCCGGCCCCGGCGTGCCGCGGTCTCCTCCTTCGGCATCAGCGGCACCAACGCCCACGTCGTCCTCGAACAGGCCCCGGACGACGACGGACCCGCGCCCCAGCCGGCCGCGGCGGCGGACCGGCCGCCCGCACCCTGGATCCTGTCCGCGCGCGACGACGAAGACCTGCGCGCCCAGGCGGACCGTCTGGCGGCCTTCGTCGCCGCCGCACCCGCCGGCCTCGCACCCGACGACGTCGCCTTCTCCCTGGCCACCACGAGGTCGGCGCTGGCGCACCGCGCCGTCGTGACCGCCGCCGACCTCGACGGCTTCGCCGAACGGCTGCGCGCCCTGGCCCGCGGCGAAGGCGCCACCGCCGTGGCCGGACACGACCGGCGTCCCGTCTTCGTCTTCCCGGGCCAGGGCGCGCAGTGGGCGGGCATGGCCCGGGAACTCCTGGACACCGCACCGGAGTTCGCCGCGACGCTCACCGAGTGCGAGACAGCCCTCGCCCCCCACGTCGACTGGTCGGCCACCGACGTGCTGCGCTCCGCGGACGAGGAGTGGCTGGCGCGGGTCGACGTCGTCCAGCCCGTGCTGTGGGCCGTCATGGTCGCCCTCGCCCGGCTCTGGCAGGCGCACGGCGTGCGCCCCGCCGCCGTGGTGGGCCACTCGCAGGGCGAGATCGCGGCGGCCTGCGTCGCGGGCGGCCTGACCCTCGCGGACGGCGCCAAGGTCGTGGCCCTGCGCAGCCGCGCCATCCTGGAGCTGGCCGGCAGCGGAGGCATGGCCTCGGTCTCGCTGCCGGCCGCCCGTGCGCACGACCTGATCGGCCCGCTCGACGGAGAACTCACCGTCGCCGCGGTCAACGGCCCCCACTCGGTGACCGTCGCCGGCGACCAGCCCGCCATCGACGAACTCCTCGCCGTGTGCGAGGCCCAGGGCGTGTGGGCCCGCCGCATACCGGTGGACTACGCCTCGCACTCCGCACAGGTCGAGGCCATCCACGACCGGCTGACCAAGGAGCTCGCCGGGCTCGCCCCGACCGCCTCCACCGTGCCCTACTACTCCTCGACCACCGGTACCCTGCTGGACACCGCCGCCCTGGACACCGACTACTGGTACGACAACCTCCGCCGACAGGTGCGCTTCGACACCGCCGTCGACGCGCTGCTCGCCGCCGGCCACACCGCGTTCATCGAGGTCAGCGCCCACCCGGTGCTCACCGTGGCACTGCAGGACGCCGTCGAGGCCGCCGACGCGCCCGCGGTCGTCCTCGACACCCTGCGGCGCGGCGACGGCGGCCCCGGCCGCTTCGCCGAGGCCCTGGCCACCGCACACACGCACGGCCTCACCGTCGACTGGCGGCACCTGTTCGCCGGACACGCCGGCCCGCCGCGCCGCGTCGACCTGCCGACCTACCCCTTCCGCCGCCGCCGCTTCTGGCTCCAGCCCCCCACCGACACGGCCCGCGACGCGACGGGACTCGGCCTCCTGCCGACCGGGCACCCCCTGCTCGGCGCGACCGCGGCCCTCGCGGACGGCGGCGGTCTGCTGCTCACCGGGCAGCTCACCGCCCGCGCCCTGGCCTGGCCCGCCGACCACACCGTGGACGGCGCCGTACGGCTCCCGGCCGCGGCCCTGGTCGAGCTGGCGATCCGCGCCGGCGACGAGGCGGGCTGCGACCAGGTCGAGGAACTGTCCCTGGAAGCGCCCCTGGAACCGGGCGCCGAGGCGCTACGGCTGCAGGTCTCCGTCGGCCCGCCCGAGCCCGACGGCCGCCGTACGCTCACCGTGTTCTCCCGGCCGTCCGACGCGGACTCCGCAGCGCCCTGGACCCGGCACGCCACCGGCCTGCTGCGCCCGGGCCGGCCCGCCCCCCAAGCCGCCGACGAGGCATGGCCGCCGCCCGGCAGCGAACCCCTCGAACCGGACGGCCTCCACGACCGGTCGACGGCCGCCGGGCACACCCTCGGCCCCGCCTTCCGCGGCCTGCGCGCGGCCTGGCGACGCGAGGGGGAGCTCTTCGCCGAGATCGCCCTGCCCGAGGAACACGCCGAGGACGCGGGCGCGTACGGCCTGCACCCCGCCCTGCTCGACGCCGCGCTGCGCCTGCGGCTGTACGACGACGACCCGGCCGTACCCGCCGCACCCGCGTCGCCCGACACGCTCGGCGGGATCGCCCTGTACGCGGCCGGGGCCACCGCCCTACGGGTCCGGGTGCGCCCCCTCGAAGGCCCCGCCGACCGACCCGTGCGGCACGCCGTGCTGCTGACCGACCCCACCGGGCAGCCCGTGGCCCGCATCGACACCGTGTCCACCCAAGCCGCCGCCGAGCCGTCACGCGCCGCCCTCGAACACCGGCCCGACGCGCTGTACCGGGTCGAGTGGGTGTCCGTCGGCTCCACGGCCAGCTCCACGGCTTCGGCCGACGCGACCTGGGCGGTGCTCGGCGCCGACCCCCGCGGCCTCGCGCACGCGCTGCGCGACTCGGGCGCCCACGTGCACACCTTCCCCGGCCTCGAAGCGCTGGCCACCGCCCTGGACCACGGAGCCGCACTGCCGGACACCGTCCTGTACCCGGTGCAGCCGGGCCACGCGCCGCTCACCGCGGCGGCCCACGCGGCCGCCGCCGACCTGCTGCCCGTCCTGCACACCTGGACCGGCGACCCCCGCTTCGCGGCCGCACGGCTGGTCGTCGCGACCGGCGGCGCGGTCGCCGCCGCACCGGACGAGGACGTGCCGGACCTGCCGTCCGCCGCGGCCTGGGGGCTGCTGCGCTCCGCGCAGACCGAGTACCCCGACCAGTTCCTCCTGGCCGACCTGCCCGCCGCGCAGCCCGAGACCTGGGGCCGGGCCCTGGCCGCCGTCCCCGGCTGCGGCGAACCCGCCGTCGCCGTCCGCGACGGCGACCTCCTCGCCCCGCGCCTCACCGCCCACCAGGGCGGACAGCGCGCCTCGACCCGGCCGTTCCGCGCCGAGGGCACCGTCCTCGTCACCGGCGGCACCGGCACCCTGGGCCGGCTGATCGCCGCCCACCTGGCCGCCGAACACGGCGTACGGCATCTGCTGCTCACCAGCCGCACCGGCCCCGACGCCGACGGCTGCGCCGAACTGCGGGCCGAACTGGCGGCCCTCGGCGCCACCGCCGACATCGCCGCCTGCGACGCCGCCGACCGGGCCGCGCTCGAACGGCTGCTGGCCGCGATCCCCGCGGACCGGCCGCTCAGCGCGGTCGTGCACGCCGCGGGCGTCCTGGACGACGGCGTCATCGACTCGCTGACCCCCGAGCGGCTCTCTGCGGTCCTGCGGCCCAAGGTCGACGCGGCCGTCCATCTGCACGAGCTGACCCGCGACCTCGACCTGTCCGCGTTCGTCCTCTTCTCCTCGGCCGCGAGCATCCTCGGCAGCGCGGGCCAGGGCAACTACGTCGCCGCCAACGCCTTCCTCAACTCCCTGGCCCAGCAACGGCGTTCACAAGGACTGCCAGCCGTCTCGCTGGCCTGGGGGTTCTGGGAGCGGGCCAGCGGCATGACGGGCCGGCTCGCCGAGGCCGACCGCCGGCGGATGGCCCGCTCCGGTGTCGTCCCCCTGTCCTCCGCTACCGCCCTCGACCTGTTCGACCGCGCGACCGCGGCCGACGAGCCCGTGGCGGTGCCGCTCCGGCTGGACCGCGCGGCCCTGCGCGCCCAGGCCGACGCCGGCGTGCTGCCGGGACTGCTGCGCGGCCTCGTCCGCGGACCCGTACGCCGTACCGCCTCGGCCGCGGGCGCCGGCCCGGCTGGCGACCACTTCGTCCGCGACCTGCTCGCCCTCGACCCGGCCGACCAGGAACGGACGCTCACCGACCTGGTCCGCGCCCAGGTCGCCGCGGTGCTCGGCCATGACGACGCCAGGGCCGTGGACGTCACCGCCGCCTTCAAGAACCTCGGCTTCGACTCCCTCATCGCGGTCGACCTGCGCAACCGGCTCGCCGCGCTCACCGGACGCCGGCTGCCCGCCACCCTCGTCTTCGACCACCCGACCACCACCGCGCTCGCCGGATTCCTGCGCGCCGAACTCCTCGGCGCCGAGACCCGACCCGCCGCTCCCACGCCCGCGGTCACGCCGGACGCCGACCGGGACCCGATCGCCATCGTCGCCATGGCCTGCCGCTTCCCCGGCGGCGTCATGTCCCCCGAGGACCTCTGGCAGCTGCTGGTCGAGGGCCGCGACGGACTGACCGGCTTCCCCACCGACCGCGGCTGGAACGTCCAAGGGCTCTATCACCCCGACCCCGACCATCCCGGCACCAGCTATGTCCGCGAGGGCGGCTTCGTCGAGCACGCGGCCGACTTCGACGCCGGGTTCTTCGGGATCTCGCCGCGCGAGGCGCTGGCGATGGACCCGCAGCAGCGGCTGCTCCTGGAGACCTCGTGGGAGCTGTTCGAACGGGCCGGCATCGACCCGGCAGCCCTGCGCGGCTCCGCCACCGGCGTGTTCGTCGGCGCCGCCAACATCGGCTACCTGGCCGGCATGGAGCTGCCCGACGAACTCGGCGGCTACCTCGGCACCGGAAACGCCGCGAGCGTCGCCTCCGGCCGCCTCGCCTACACCTTCGGCCTGGAGGGCCCCGCCGTCACGGTCGACACCGCCTGCTCCTCCTCCCTGGTCTCCCTCCACCTCGCCGTCCAGGCGCTGCGCGCCGGGGAGTGCACGATGGCGCTGGCCGGCGGCGTCACTGTGATGGCCAACCCCGGCCTGTTCGTGGACTTCAGCCGACAGCGCGTGCTGTCCGCCGACGGCCGCTGCAAGCCCTTCGCTGCCGCCGCCGACGGCACCGGCTGGGCCGAGGGCATCGGCATGCTGCTCGTCGAACGCCTCTCCGACGCACGGCGCAACGGCCATCGCGTCCTGGCGACCGTCCTCGGCTCGGCGGTCAACCAGGACGGCGCCAGCAACGGCCTGACCGCGCCCAACGGACCCTCGCAGCAGCGGGTCATCCGCCGGGCGCTGGCCGACGCACGACTGAGCGCACCGGACGTGGACGCCGTCGAGGCGCACGGCACCGGCACCGCACTCGGCGACCCGATCGAGGCCCAGGCCCTGCTGGCCGCCTACGGCCGGGAACGGCGCCCGGACGAACCGCTCTGGCTGGGCGCGCTCAAGTCCAACATCGGCCACACCACGGCCGCCGCCGGGGTCGCGGGCGTCATCAAGATGGTCATGGCGATGCGGCACGGAGTGCTGCCCGCGACGCTGCACGTGGACGAGCCGACGCCGCATGTGGACTGGTCGGCGGGCGCGGTGCAGCTGCTGACCGAGGCACGCCCCTGGCCGGAGACCGGCCGCCCGCGCCGCGCCGCCGTGTCGGCGTTCGGGATCAGCGGGACCAACGCGCACACCGTGCTCGAACACCGCCCACCCGAGCCCTCCGACGACCCGACCCCGAACACCGCACCACCCCAGGCCGACCCGGGCGTCCTGCCGTACCTGCTCTCCGCCAAGACGCCCCAGGCCCTCGCGGCCCAGGCCGAGCGGCTGCGCGCCCACCTGGAGGCGGACGGCGCCGACCTCGCCCCGGCCGACCTCGCCGCCGCGTTGGCCACCACCCGTACCGCACTCGACCACCGAGCCGCGATCCCGGCCGGGGACCGGGCCGAACTGCTCGCCGGTCTCACCGCACTCGCCGACCCCACCGGCCTCACCGCTGAAGGCGGGAGCGGCGGGGTCGTGACGGGCAGTGCGCGCTCCGACGCCCCGCTGGCCCTGCTGTTCAGCGGTCAGGGAAGCCAACGGGTAGGCATGGGCCGTGAACTCCACAGCATCTTCCCCGTGTTCGCCGAGGCCTTCGACGCGACGGTGTTCGAGCTGGACCGGCAGTTGGCGGGGCATGTCACGCACTCGGTGCGCGACGTGGTCTTCGGAGCCGAGGGCACGCAGGGGCTGCTGGACGAGACGGTGTTCACCCAGGCCGCACTGTTCGCCGTCGAGGTCGCGCTGTTCCGCCTCCTGGAGTCCCTCGGCGTGCGACCGGACCTCCTCCTCGGACACTCGATCGGCGAGCTCGCGGCCGCGCATGTGGCAGGGGTGTGGTCACTGCCGGACGCCGCTGTCGTCGTGGCGGCGCGCGGGCGGTTGATGCAGGCACTGCCGACCGGCGGCGCGATGGTGGCGGTGCGGGCGACCGAGGAAGAGGTGCGGTCGGCGCTGGAGGGGGTGGAGGCCGTCGAGATCGCCGCCGTCAACGGGCCGACCTCGGTGGTCGTCTCCGGTGCGGAGGCCGCCGTCCTCGCCATGGCGGCCCGCTTCACGAAGCAGCGCCACAACGCCCGACGGCTCTCGGTCAGCCACGCCTTCCACTCGGCGCGCATGGAACCGATGCTCGCCGAGTTCCGCACCGTCCTGGAGAGCGTCTCGTACGCGGCCCCGCGCATCCCGCTGGTCTCGAACCTCACCGGGGCCGTCGCCGAGCCGGGCGAGCTGGAGGAACCCGAGTACTGGGTACGCCAGGTACGCGGCGCGGTGCGCTTCGCCGACGGCGTCGCCGCCCTGGACGCCCAGGGCGGAGCCCTGCTGCTGGAGGTCGGGCCCGACGCAGTGCTGACCGGGATGGCCCGCCAATGCCTCGACCCCGCCTCCGACACCCTCGCCGTCGCGACCGTCCGCCGGGACCGGCCGGAACGGGCCACGCTCGTCGCCGCTCTCGGCACGCTGCACGTCCACGGAACCCCGGTGGACTGGTCGGCCTTCTTCGAAGGCCGCCGCACCCCGGTCGACCTCCCCACCTACGCCTTCCAGCGCCGGCGTTACTGGCTGCAACCGCTGTCCGGCCCAGGCACCGCTCCCGGCGGCATGCCGGACACCTGGCGCTACCGCGCCGAGTGGACGCCGTGGGCCGGGCCGACGGACGACGGCGGCGCGCTGTCCGGCAGTTGGGCGGTGGTCAGCCACCCGGAGAGCCGCCTCGCCGACGCCCTCGCCGACGCCTGCGCGCGCGGGCTCGAACAACGAGGTGCCTCGGTGACCCGACTCCGCGTCGACGCGCCGGAGTGCGACCGCGACACGCTCGCCGACCGCCTGCGCGGCCTCGGCCCCCTCGACGGCGTGGTCTCCCTGCTGGCCGACCTGCCGGGGGAGCGCGCCGGCCTGCCCGGTCTCACCCACGGCCTCGCGGCCACCCTCGAACTCCTCCGGGCGCTCACCGACGTCCACCCGGGCGGCAGGCTGTGGTGCGTGACCTCCGGCGCCGTGTCCAGCGGCGACGACGATCCGGTCAGGCACGCCGAACAGGCCCAGATCTGGGGGCTCGGCCGCAGCGCCGCACTCGAACTCCCCGGCGTCTGGGGCGGCCTGGTCGACATCACGACCCCCGACGGCGTCGAACCGCCCCTGCCGGACGAGTCCGTGGCGTCCCGCCTCGCCGACGTCATCGCCCACGGCGTCGAGGACCAGGTCGCGATCCGTCCCGACGGCGTCCGCGTACGGCGTCTGACCCGTGCGGCGGCCGGCGCCGACGACCGGCTGTGGCAGCCCGCCGGAACGGTCCTCATCACCGGCGGCACCGGCGGCCTGGGCGCGCACATGGCCCGTTGGGCCGCCACGGCGGGCGCGCAACGCGTCGTCCTGGCCGGTCGGCGGGGCGCGCAGACCCCGGGAGCCGAGGACCTCGCGGCCGAACTGACCGCCGCGGGCGCCGAGGTGCTCGTCGAGAGCTGCGACCTGGCCGACCGGACCGCCGTGGAAGCCCTCGTCGAGCGGATCGACGCCGACGGACCGCCGCTGCGCGCGGTGGTGCACGCCGCCGGAGTCACCCAGACCGCCGCGATCACGGACACCGGCCCGGCCGAGGCCGCCGCGATCACCGGCGGAAAGGCCGCGGGCGCGAGCCACCTCGACGCCGTGCTGGGCGAGCGGCCGCTGGACGCGTTCGTCCTGTTCTCCTCCGTGGCCGGCGCCTGGGGCAGCGGCGCCCAGGGCGTCTACGGCGCCGCCAACGCCCACCTCGACGCGCTGGCCCAGGACCGGCGGGCCCGCGGACTGACCGCCACGTCGATCGCCTGGGGACCCTGGGCGGGCGGCGGCATGGCCGAACAGGACGGCGCGGACCAGCTCGCCCGGCGCGGTCTGCGCTCGATGGCCCCAGAAGCTGCCGTGGACGCCATGGCGCGCGCGGTGGGCCTGGGCGACACCGAGCTGATCGTCGCCGACGTGGACTGGAACGCCTTCGCCCCCCGCTTCACCTCCCTGCGGCCGAGCCCCCTGCTCGCCGGCCTGCCCGAGGTCGGGGCCGCCCTCGCCGCGCGGGAGGCCCGGGAAGCCCGAGACGCCTCGGCCGCCGGCCCGGGCCGGGCGGGCCCCGCGCTGGCCGCCCGGCTGGCCGCCGTGGGACCCGCGGAACGCGACACGCTGCTGCTGGACCTGGTGCGCGGCGAGGTCGCCGCCGTCCTCGGCCATGACTCGGCCGGGCAGGTGCAGGACCACCAGGCCTTCAGCGACCTCGGGTTCGACTCCCTCACAGCCGTCGAACTCCGGGACCGGCTCAGCCGCGTCGCCGGCGTCGACCTGCCGAGCACCGTGGTGTTCGACTGCCCGACCCCCGTCGAACTGGCCGCCCGGCTACGGGCCGACCTCACCGACGGCGACGTCTCCGTGCTCGCCCCCGTCCTCGCCGAACTCGACGGCCTGGAAGCGGCGTTCGGCCGGGTGGCCGACGAGGACCCGCAACTGCGCGCCCGGGTCACCCTGCGCATGCGGCGCTTCCTGGAACGGCTCTCCGCCCTCGACCGGGAGGACACCGCGCCGCCGGACGCAACCGGCGTGCAGAGCGCCTCCGACGACGAACTGTTCGCACTTCTCGACCACCATCTCGAAGCCCCCGGGCAGGCCCCGAAAGGTGACCCCTCATGAGCGGCGGCGACCACACCAACGGCGACCACACCAGCGGTGGCCACAGCGGCGGCGACAACAAGCTGCGGGACTACCTGAAGCGCGCCACGGTCGAGTTGCAGCGGGCCCGCGCCCGGATCGCGGAGCTGGAGCGGCCCGAGCCGATCGCCGTCATCGGCATGTCCTGCCGTTACCCCGGCGGCGTCCGCTCGCCCGAGGACCTGTGGCGACTGGTCGCCGACGGCGCGGACGCGGTCGGCGGCTTCCCCGTCGACCGCGGCTGGCCGCTGGACGACCTCTACCACCCCGACCCCGACCACCTGGGCACCAGCTATGTGCGCGAGGGCGGCTTCCTGGACGGCGCCGGCGAGTTCGACCCCGGCTTCTTCGGGATCAGCCCGCGCGAGGCGCTGGCCATGGACCCGCAGCAGCGGCTGCTCCTCGAGACCGCCTGGGAGGCCTTCGAACGCGCCGGCGTCGACGGGCGCGCGCTCAAGGGCAGCCCCACCGGCGTCTTCGTCGGCGGCACGCCCACCGGCTACGGAGCCGGCGTGGAGCGGATGCCCGACGGCGTCGAGGGGTACGCGCTCACCGGCAGCGTGGGCAGCGTGATGTCGGGCCGGGTCTCCTACGTCCTCGGACTCGAAGGACCCGCGGTGACCGTGGACACCGCGTGCTCGTCGTCGCTGGTCGCCCTGCACCTCGCGGTCCAGGCGCTGCGCCAGGGCGAGTGCACCCTGGCCCTGGCCGGCGGGGTGACCGTGATGGCGACCCCGGCCGCGTTCATCGAGTTCAGCCGGCAGCGCGGTCTGTCCACCGACGGCCGCTGCAAGCCCTTCGCCGCCTCCGCCGACGGCACGGGCTGGGCCGAGGGCGCCGGGATGCTCCTGGTCGAGCGGCTCTCCGACGCCCGCCGCCACGGCCACCCCGTCCTCGCCGTCGTCCGCGGCACCGCGGTCAACCAGGACGGCGCGAGCAACGGCCTGACCGCGCCCAACGGCCCCTCCCAGCAACGGGTGATCGAGCAGGCCCTCGCCAACGCGGGCCTGGCCCCGGCGGACATCGACGCCGTGGAGGCGCACGGCACCGGCACCCGCCTCGGCGACCCCATCGAGGCGCAGGCCCTCATCGCCGCCTACGGGCCCGGCCGCTCGCCCGACCGGCCGCTGCGGCTCGGCGCGGTCAAGTCCAACCTCGGACACACCCAGGCCGCCGCCGGAGTGGCCGGCGTCATCAAGACCGTCATGGCGATGCGCCACGGGGCCCTGCCCAAGACGCTCCACGTGGACGAGCCGACACCACGCGTGGACTGGTCGTCCGGCACGGTCGAACTGCTCACCGACACCGTCGACTGGCCTCGCGCGGCGAACGGCGAACCCCGCCGGGCCGGCGTCTCGGCGTTCGGAGCCAGCGGCACGAACGCCCACGTGATCCTGGAGGAGCCCGCAGCCCCCGTGGACCGGGACGGCAGCCACGCCACAGCAATGCCGTCGGGCGCCCTGCCCTTCGCCGTCTCCGCCCGAGGCGAGGACGGGCTACGGGCCCACGCCGCCCGGCTGGCCCGCTTCGCGCGCCTCGACCCGGACACCCCGCTCCCGGACATCGCGCTCACCCTCGCCGTGCACCGCTCCGCCCTCGACGACCGCGCGGTGGTCCTGGCCGCCGACCGCGCCGAGCTGGTCGCGGGCCTCGAGTCCCTGGCCGCGGGGGAGCCCGCACCGGATGTCGTCCGGGGCCCGGCGCGCCAGGTCACCCGCCCCGTGTTCGTCTTCCCCGGCCAGGGTTCGCCCCGGCTGAGAGAGACCGTCGATCTGCTGGACTCCGCCCCCGTCTTCGCCGAGCGGATCGCCGCCTGCGAGGCGGCGCTCGCGCCGTACGTCGACTGGTCGTTGACCGAAGTCCTGCGCTCGGGGCCCGACCGGTGGCCGGACCGGCCCGACGTCGCGCAGCCGGTCCTGTGGGCGGTGACGGTCTCGCTCGCCGCGCTCTGGGACTCCCTCGGCATACGGCCTACCGCCGTGGTCGGCCACTCCCAGGGCGAGATCGCGGCCGCGTGCGTCGCGGGCGCACTGTCGCTGGAGGACGGCGCGAAGATCGTCGCCCTGTGCGGCAAGGCCGTCTCGGAGCTGCCCGCAGACGCCGGCACGGCGTCGGTCGACGCCCCGGTGGAGCAGGTGGCCGAGCTCATCGCCGCCTACGCCGGCCGCGTGTCCGTCGCCGAGGTCAACGGCCCGGCGTCCGTCCTCGTCTCCGGCGACCAGACCGCTCTGGACGGGCTTCTCGCCGACTGCGCGGCAGCCGACGTGCCCGCCCGGAGACTCCAGGCCCGCCACGCGGCGCACTCCGCGCGGATCGAGCCGCTGCGCGAGCGGCTGCTGACCCAGCTGGCCGAGATCCGGCCGACCGCTCCCACCGTGCCTTTCTACTCCTCGGTCACCGCCGGCCGGGTGGAGACCGACGCGCTCGACGCGGAGCACTGGTACGCCAACCTCCGCCGGACCGTCCGCTTCGAGGAAACGGTCCGCCTGTTGCTGCGTCAGGGCCACGACGCCTTCATAGAGGCCTGGCCCGACCCCGTGCTCAGCACCGCCCTGCGCGACACGATCGACTCCGTACAGGCCGCCGCGGTCACCCTCGCCACCCTGCGCCCCGACGACGACGGCGGCGGCGCAGGACTGCGTACCGCGCTCGCCCAGGCGTTCACCAGCGGTCTCGACGTGGACTGGCGTCCGCTGCTCGCCCACCGGGGCGCGACCCGTGCCGACCTGCCCACCTACGCCTTCCAGCGGGAACGGTTCTGGCTGGAGAACGCGCCCGGCGCGCAGGCCGCTCCCGCCGAGGCCACCGAGAGCGCGCGGCCCGACGAGGCGCGCTTCTGGGCGGCCGTCGAGGACCAGGACCTCGACGCCCTCACCTCCCTCCTCGACCTGCCCGGCCCCTCGGGACGCGCCGCGCTGGCGCCGGCGCTCGGCTCACTGGCCGCCTGGCGCGACAGCCGCCGACTCGGCGCGACCGTCGACGCGTGCCGCTACCGCGTCGCCTGGCGGCCGCTCACCGCACCCCCCGAGCCGACGCTCACCGGCACCTGGCTCGTCGTGTCGCCCGAGGACGCGGACGGCGCCGACCTCGACCCGCCCGACCTCGACACGTCCTGCGTCGACGCGCTGGCCGCACACGGCGCGCGGGTGGTACGGCTGCCGGTCGCCACGGCCGACGTCGACCGCGCGGCGCTGGCCGAGCGGATCGCCGAACTGCGCGCGGGACTCCCGGACGACGGCCTCGCCGGCATCGTCTCCCTGCTGGGCATGGCGGGGCGGGCCCGCGCGGACCACCCGGCGCTCTCCCGGGGCATGGCCGCGACCATCGCGCTCACCCAGGCCCTCGCCGACACCGAACCCGGCGGCCGCCTGTGGTGCCTGACCCGCGGCGCGGTCTCCGTCGCCGACCGGGACCCGCTGACCCGCCCGGAGCAGAGCCGGATCTGGGGGTTCGGCCGGGTCGTCGGACTGGAGTTCCCCCGGCTGTGGGGCGGCCTCGTCGACCTGCCCGAACGTCCCGACGCCCGCGCCTGGACCCGGACGGTCGGCGTACTGGCCGGCGCGGGCGACGAGGACCAGACCGCGGTACGCGACTCCGGCGTCCTCGTCCGGCGCCTGGTACGCGCCCCGGCCGCCGACCGGAAGCCCGTACGCGACCCGCGGCCCACCGGCACCGTCCTGGTGACCGGCGGCACCGGCGGTCTCGGCGCGCACATCGCGCAGTGGGCCGCGGAGCAGGGCGCCGAACGGCTCGTGCTGACCAGCCGGTCCGGACTCTCCGCGCCCGGCGCCGAGGAACTCGCCCAGCGGCTCACCGCGCTCGGCCCGCAGGTCACCGTCGCCGCCTGCGACATGGCCGACCAGGAGGCGGTGGCGCGACTCGTCGCCGAGATAGACGCCGACGGCCCCCCGCTGCGGGCCGTCGTCCACGCGGCCGGCCTCGGCCAGGCCGGCGCGCTCGTCGACACCGATCTCGCCGAGAGCGACCGGCTGTCCGCCGGCAAGGTCGTCGGCGCGCGGGTGCTGGACGCCGTGCTCGGCGACCGCCCGCTCGACGCGTTCGTGCTCTTCTCCTCGATCGCCGGCCTGTGGGGCAGCGGCCGGCAAGGCGTCTACGCCTCCGCCAACGCCTACCTCGACGCCCTGGCCGAGCACCGCCGCTCCCGCGGCCTGACGGCGACCTCCATCGCCTGGGGCCCCTGGGCCGGCTCCGGCATGGCCGACGACGAACGGGCCCGCGAGGCCCTGGCCGGCCGCGGTCTGCGCATGATCGACCCGCGCAGCGCCGTCGCCGCGATGGACCGCGCCCTGGAACTCGACGAGACGACGGTCGTCGCCGCCGACATCGACTGGGAACGGTTCCTCACCGGCTTCACCGCGCTGCGGCCCAGCCCGCTGTTCGACGAACTCCCCGACGCACAGCGTGTGCTGCGCGCCGCCGCCGCGCAGGACAGCGCCGCCCCCACCGCCGGCGAACTGGCCCGTCGACTCGCCCGGGCCACCCCCGCCGAGCACGAGGCGATCGTCCTGGACATCGTGCGGGCGCAGGTCGCCCAGGTCCTCGGGCACTCCGCCCCGATGGCCGTCCCCGTCGACCGCCCCTTCCGCGACCTCGGCTTCGACTCCCTCACCACCGTGGACCTGCGCAACCGGCTCAAGGACGAGACGGGCCTCGCCCTGCCGACCACACTCCTCTTCGACTACCCGACCTCCCAGCTGCTCGCCAAGCACATCCTGGCCACGCTCGACGGGGCGGCGGAGCCGGTCGCCGGGCCCGTCGAGCCGACGACCGCACGGGCCGACGAACCGATCGCGATCGTCGCGATGGCCTGCCGCTACCCCGGCGGCGTCACCGGCCCGGAGGAGCTCTGGGACCTGATAGCCGCCGGCACGGACGCGGTCGGCGGCTTCCCCGCCGACCGCGGCTGGGACGTCGAAGGGCTCTACGACCCCGACCCCGACCGCCCCGGCACCTTCTACACCGACGAAGCCGGATTCCTGGACGCGGCCGGCGACTTCGACGCCGAATTCTTCGGCGTCAGCCCCCGCGAGGCGCTCGCCATGGACCCGCAGCAACGCCTGCTGCTGGAGACGACCTGGGAGCTGTTCGAACGGGCGGGCATCGACCCGGAGTCCCTGCGCGCCAGCGCCACCGGCGTCTTCGTCGGCGGCACCCCGACCGGCTACGGCACCGACGTGGCCCGGATGCCCGACGGCGTCGAGGGCTATGTGCTCACCGGCACCGCCGGCAGCGTCATCTCCGGGCGGCTGTCCTACCAGTTCGGCCTCGAAGGCCCGGCCATGACCGTGGACACCGGCTGCTCCTCCTCCCTGGTGGCCCTGCACCTGGCCGCCCAGGCCCTGCGCCGCGGCGAATGCTCCCTCGCCCTGGCCGGCGGGGTGTCGGTGACCTCCACCCCCGGCGGCTTCGTGGAGTTCAGCCGACAGCGCACCCTCGCCGGCGACGGCCGCTGCAAGGCGTTCGCCGCGTCGGCCGACGGCATGGGCTGGTCCGAAGGCGTCGGACTGCTGCTGGTGGAACGACTCGACGACGCCCGCCGCCACGGACACCCCGTGCTCGCCGTCGTCCGCGGCAGCGCCGTCAACCAGGACGGCGCCAGCAACGGCCTGACCGCCCCCAACGGCCCCTCCCAGCAACGGGTGATCCGCGCCGCCCTCGCCGACGCGGGCCTCGCCGCCGACGAGATCGACGCCGTCGAGGCGCACGGCACCGGCACCAGCCTCGGCGACCCCATCGAGGCCCAGGCGCTCATCGCGACCTACGGCAGGGACCGCGACCCCGAGCGGCCGCTGTGGCTCGGCTCGGTGAAGTCCAACATCGGCCACACCATGACGGCCGCGGCCGCCGCCGGGATCATCAAGATGGTCATGGCGATGCGCCACGGAGTCCTGCCCAAGACCCTCCACGTGGACGAGCCCACCCCGCACGTGGACTGGTCCGCGGGCGCCGTCCAACTGCTGACCGAGGCCCGGAGCTGGCCCGCCGGACCGCAGCCGCGCCGTGTCGGCGTCTCCTCCTTCGGCATCAGCGGAACCAACGCCCACCTGATCATGGAGGAGCCCCCCGACGACACCGCCCCGGCCACCGCGCCGCCGGATCCCGCGCCCGGTGCGCCGGCCCTGAGCGACCTCGGCGCGATCCCCTTCCCCGTCTCCGCGAGGAGCCCCGAGGGGCTGCGCGCCCAGGCCGCCCGACTCGCCGCCCACCTGGAGAGCGACCCCGGCCAGGACGTCTCCCTGACCGACCTGGCCCACTCCCTGCACTCCACCCGCTCCGCGATGCGCCACCGCGCCGTGGTCCTGGCCGCGGACCGCGAGGGGCTCCTGCACGCACTGGAGAGCCTCGCCGCCGGCACGCCGGCCGCCGGCGTCGTCGAGGGCCAGGCCCGGCACGGCGAACGGGTCGTATGGGTCTTCCCCGGCCAGGGCTCGCAGTGGGTCGGCATGGCCGTCGGACTGCTCGACAGCGCACCGGTGTTCGCCGCGCAGATCGCCGCCTGCGAACAGGCCCTCGCCCCGTACGTCGACTGGTCCCTGGAAGAGGTGCTGCGCGCCGAGGGCACCGCGGCGCAGGCACGGTACGCCCGGGTCGACGTCCTCCAGCCGGTGCTGTGGGCCGTGATGATCGCCCTCGCCGAACTGCTGCGCGCCTGCGGCGTCGAACCCGCCGCCGTCGTCGGACACTCGCAGGGCGAGATCGCCGCGGCCTATGTGGCGGGCGCCCTCAGCCTGGAGGACTCCGCGCAGGTCGTCGCCCTGCGCAGCCAGGCCATCAAGGCCCTGTCCGGACGCGGCGGCATGCTCTCCGTCGGCGAACCCGCCGAGCGGGCAGCCACCCGACTGGAGCAGTGGAACGGACGCCTGTCGGTCGCCGCGGTCAACGGCCCCGGCTCCACCGTCGTCTCCGGCGACACCGAGGCACTCGACGAACTCGCCGCCCGCTGCGCGGCCGAGAACGTACGCCACCGGCGCATCCCCGTCGACTACGCCTCGCACAGCGCCCATGTCGAGGAGATCGAGGACCGCCTCGCGGACCTGCTCGTCGGCATCGAGCCGCGCCCCGCCCGCATCCCCTTCTACTCGACCGTCACCGCCGCCGTACAGGACACCACCGGCCTGGACGCCGACTACTGGTACCGCAACCTCCGCCGGACCGTGCGCTTCGAGGACGCCGTACGCCTCCTCGTCGACGCCGGACACACGGCCTTCGTCGAGATCAGCGCCCACCCCGTACTGGTCGCCGGCATCGAGGAGGTGCTGGACGACACGGACCGGCCCCCGGTGGCGCTCGGCCTGCTGCGCCGCGACGAACCCGACGTCGACCGCTTCCTCTGCTCGCTAGCCGAAGCCCACGCCCACGGGCTGCCGGTCGACTGGACCGCGGTCCTCGGCGCCGGCTTTGGCCGCCGCGTCCCGCTGCCCACCTACGCCTTCCAGCACCGGCGGTTCTGGCTGGAGTCCGGCACCGGCCGCAGCGGAGCCGGCGACGCCGCCGGACTCGGACTCGCCCCCGTCGACCACCCGCTGCTGCTCGCCGGCACCACCCTGTCCGAACTCGGCCACCTCGTGCTCACCGGTCTGATCTCCGCACGCACCCAGCCGTGGCTGGCCGACCATGCCGTGGCCGGCGCCGTCCTGCTGCCCGGCACCGCCTTCGTGGACCTCGCCGTCCGCGCCGCCGACGAAGCGGGCTGCGGCCGACTCGACGAACTCACCCTCGAAGCGCCCCTGATCCTCCCGCCGAGCGGCGGAGTCCGCATCCAGCTCGTCGTCGGCCCCCCGGACCGCACCGGCTGCCGCGCCCTCACCGTCCACTCCCGTCCCGCCGCCGACCGGGCCGACGACGCCGACGGCTGGGAGCGGCACGCCAGTGCCGTACTCGCCCCCGCCACCCCGCCCGCCGACTTCGACCTGACCTCCTGGCCCCCCACCGGCGCCGTCCCCCTCGACATCACCGGCTTCTACGAGCAGGCGGTCGCCTCCGGCTACGCCTACGGGCCGGCCTTCCAGGGCCTGGAACGCGTCTGGCGGGTCGGCGACGAGGTCTGCGCGGAGGTCGCGCTCGGCGAACGCGAGCGCGACGAGGCGGGACGGTACGGTCTGCACCCCGCGCTGCTGGACGCCGCGCTCCAGGCGTACGGCCTGGCCGGCTCCGGCGGCCGGGACGCCAGGATCCTGCTTCCGTTCACCTGGAACGGTGTCTCGCTGCACGCCTCGGGCGCCCAGCGACTGCGCGTACGCCTCGTCCCGGACGGCGCCGACACGGTCACCGTGCTGGTGGGCGACAGCGAAGGCATGCCGGTGCTGCGCGCCGACTCCCTCGTGCTGCGCCCCGTCTCCGTCGACCAGCTCGCGGGCGGCCGGGACGCCACCCGGGACGCGCTGTTCACCGTCGACTGGAAGCCGGTCACCGCGCCGCCCGCCGACGACACCGACGACACCGGCGGCAGCGGGGCCGCCTGGGCGGTCCTGGGCGAGCCCGGCGCCCCGGACACCACGGAGCTCCTCGCCGGGCTCACCGCCGCCGGGATCGCGCCCGCCGTGTACCCGGACCCCGCGGCCCTCGGCGCCGCCGTCGAAGAGGGCGCTCCGGTACCGGACTTCGCCCTGCTCACGACCTCCGACGCCCCGCCGAAGGAGGCCATGGACCAGCACCCGGGACTGGCCGAACGCGTGCACACCGCGACCGCACGCACGCTCACCGACCTCCAGGCATGGCTCGCCGACCCGCGGCTGGCCGACTCGCGGCTCGTCGTCCTCACGCACGGTGCGCTGGCCACGGCGCACGGCGAAGCCGTCGCCGGCCTCGGCAGCGCCGCGACCGTCGGACTCGTCCGGGCCGTGCAGAGCGAGCAGCCCGACCGCTGCATCCTGATCGACCGGGATGCCGTCGTCGGCTCCGGTGCGCTGCTGCCCGCCGCGGTCCGCGCGTCCCTCGCTCTCGGCGAACCGCAACTCGCCGTTCGCGAGGGGCAGTTGCGGGTGCCTCGGCTGGGGAGGATCGGCGAGTCCGACGCGCTCGTGCCGCCGCCCGGAGCCTGGTGGCTGGACACCGTCAGGGCCGGGATCCTGGACAATCTCGCCCTGGTCCCGGCACCGGCGCTCCCGTCGGCCGAGGAACTCGGGGAGGGGCACCTGCTGATCGGGATCCGCGCCGCGGGGCTCAACTTCCGGGACGTGCTGATCGCCCTGGGCGTCTACCCGGACGCCGACGCCACGATGGGCGGCGAGGGCGCGGGCGTGGTGACCGCAGTGGGACCCGGCGTATCGGGGTTCGCGGTCGGCGACCGCGTCCTGGGCATGTTCCAGGGCGGGTTCGCCCCGCACGCCGTCGCCGACCAGCGCATGGTGACGAAGCTGCCCGACGGATGGTCGTTCGAGCGGGGCGCGTCGGTGCCGGTGGCGTTCACCACGGCCTACTACGGGCTGGTGGAGCTGGGCGGGCTGCGCGCGGGCGAGCGGGTGCTGATCCATGCGGGTGCGGGCGGGGTCGGCATGGCCGCGGTGCAGATCGCGCGTCACCTGGGCGCCGAGGTGTTCGCCACGGCGAGCGAGGGCAAATGGGACACCCTGCGCTCCCTCGGTCTGGACGACGCACACCTCGCGAGTTCCCGCACGCTCGACTTCGAGGAGCACTTCCGCGCGGCCACCGACGGCCGAGGCGTCGACGTGGTGCTCAACTCCCTCGCCGGGGAGTTCGTGGACGCGTCGCTGCGGCTGACCGCCGCCGGCGGGCGGTTCGTGGAGATGGGGAAGACGGACGTCAGGGACGCCAAGGAGGCGGCGGCCGACCACGGGGGAGTGTCGTATCAGGCGTTCGACCTGATCGCGGCGGCCGGCGCGGACGGGATCGCTCGGCTGTTCTCGGTCCTGATGCCGCTGTTCGGATCGGGGGCGCTGGAGACGGCGCCGGTGCGGACCTTCGACGTGCGGCGGGCGCCGGAGGCGTTCCGGTTCATGTCGCAGGCCAGGCACACGGGCAAGCTGGTGCTGCGGATGCCGCGCCCGCTGGACCCGGACGGCACGGTCCTGATCACCGGAGGCACCGGCACGCTCGGCGGGCTGCTGGCCCGCCACCTCGTCGCCCGGCAGGGCGTGCGTCACCTGGTGCTGACCGGTCGCCGTGGCCCGGACGCCCCGGGCGCCGAGGAACTGGTCGCGGAACTCGCCGCCGAGGGCGCCCAGGTGACCGTTCAGGCGTGCGACGTGGCGGACCGGGAGGCACTGGCCGCCGTCCTGCGGCGCATCCCGGCCGAGCACCCCCTCACCGGCGTGGTGCACGCCACCGGCGCCCTCGACGACGGCCTCGTCGACTCCATGACGCCCGACCGGCTGCGGCGCGTGCTGCGCGCCAAGGTCGACGGCGCCGTCCATCTCCATGAACTCACCGCCGACCAGGACCTCTCCGCCTTCGTTCTCTTCTCCTCCCTCGCCGGACTGCTCGGCAGCGCGGGGCAGGCCAACTACGCGGCCGCCAACACCTTCCTCGACGCACTCGCCCAGGACCGCCACGCGCGGGGCCTGACCGCCACCTCACTGGCCTGGGGCCTGTGGGCCGAGGCCAGCGGGCTCACCGGCCGGCTCGCCGAGGCGGACGTGGCGCGGATGGCGCGCGGCGGCGTCGTCCCGCTGCCGACCGACCTGGGACTGGCCCTCTTCGACACCGCCCGGACCACCGACGAAGCCCTCCTGGCGCCCGTGCGCATCGACAGCGCCGCGCTCCAGCCCGGTCTGACCGCGCCGATCCTGCGCGGACTCGCCCGAGGGCGGACCCGGCGCTCCGCCTCGGCCGGCCCGACGACGACGGGCGTCCCGCTCGACCGGCGGCTGTCCGCACTGTCGGCGGCCGAGCAGGAGGAGCTCCTGCTCGATCTGGTCCTGGCCGGCGTCGCCGCGGTCCTCGGGCACGGCTCCGTGGCCGCGGTCGATCCCGACCTGGCCTTCCGGGACCTCGGCTTCGACTCGCTCACCGCCGTGGAACTGCGCAACCGCCTCACCGCGGACACCGGCCTGCGGCTGCCCGCCACCCTGGTCTTCGACCACCCCAGCCCGGCCGACCTCGCCCGCCGCCTCCTGGAGGACTTCGCCCCGGCACCCGCCGAGACCCCGGCACCCGCCGAGACCCGGGAACCCGCCTACGCCACCCCTGACGCCGACCCCGCGGCGGCCATCGCCTCGATGGACACCGACGACCTCATCCGCCTGGCCCTGGACGGCTCCCACGACTCCTGACGCCCCAGGCCACACGAAGAGGGGGCGGTCGGCTCCGGCCGACCGCCCCCTCTTCCGCTTCCCTCACTGCCCGAGGAACGCCAACTCCTCCTTGCGCAGCGGCGGTTCGGCGGAGGTAGGACGGCCGGCGGGGCCGGCGGTCGGGCCGGTGGCGAGCCGCTGGACGGCGGCGAGCACCTCGGGCGCCCGGAGCCGGGTCAGGGGCGCGGACAGCGTGGTGACCTCCATCGTCGCCGCCGCCACGGCGGGCTGGGACAGCGCGGCCGTCGAGACCAGGTCCGCGAACTGCCGTCCCGCGGGGGAGGGGTTGGCCAGCCGGGCGTCGGTGACCTCCGCGCGGCAGCCCGGATAGCCGAGGTCCTGGGTGGTCGCCAGGATCCACGCGTCGTCGATCGCCGCGCTCACCGCCCGCTGGGCGCGCCGGGCGAGCTGCGGAGCGAGGCCGCCGAGCCGGCGCAGCTCGCCGTCGAGGGCGAGCACGCCGTGGGCGGCGCAGCTCATCCCGTGCCCGTACACCGGGTTGAAGGCCGCGAGCGCGTCGCCGAGCACGGCGAACCCCTCCGGCCAGGGGGTGAGCTGTTCGTAGTGCAGCCGACGGTTGTGGGTGCTGCGCGAGCCCTGGACGTCGGTGACCGGTTCGGCGGAGGCGATGAGTCGGCCGACGATCGGATGCCGCACCGCTCCGGCGAACGCGGCGAACCCCTCCTCGCCGCCCGGCGGTTCGGCGCCCCGGGTCCCCGAGACGGTGACGATCCACCGGCCGCCCTCGATCGGCACCAGCACCGCGCTCTGCCCCGGTCGTCCCGAGCGGTGGTCCGGATAGACGCTGACCACGGGAAAGTCCCGCTCCGCCCCCGCCGGAGCCCGGAAGATGCGGCTGGAGTAGCGCAGTCCCGAGTCGACGGTCTCCTCCCGGACGGGCGGCAGCCCCAGCTCCGCCAGCCACTTCTTGGCCGGCGAGCCCCGGCCCGTGCAGTCGACGACGAAGTCCGCCGCCAGCTCCGTCGGCCCGGCCGAGCCGTCCCGTGGCTGGAGGGCGACCCCGGTGACGCGGCCGGCCGCGGAGAGCGGGCCGAGCAGGTCCACCCCGTCGAGCAGGGTGATCCGAGGATCGCGCAGCACGGTGTCGCGCACCGTCCAGTCGAGCAGCTCCCGACTGCATGTGATCATGAACTCGGCGCCGGGGAACCGCTGCTGCCAGCCGTAGGCCGTCAGCGACACCACGTCCGCGGGCAGACCGATCCGGTGCGCCCCCGCGGCGAGCAGGCGGTCGGTGGTGCCGGGCAGCAGACCGTCGATCGTCCGCGCACCGCCGGACATCAGCAGATGCGCGTGCCGCGCCTGGGGCAGCCCCTTGCGCAGGTACGGCCCGTCGGGAACCGTGTCGCGTTCCAGCACGGTGACGGAGTCCACATGGCCCGCCAGGACATGCGCTGTCAGCATCCCCGCGAGCCCGGCGCCCAGCACCACGGCGCGCTTCGAGTCGGTCATCGGTACGCCACACCCTTCCAGTCGTCGATCGAGGCCGCGCGGTCCCGTGTCATCCGGGGCCCAGGAACACCACGTCGGAGCGGCCCCAGTAGCCCTGCATCTCGGTGATCAGCCCGGCCGCCGAGACCTTGACGGCCATCACGTAGTCGAACCGGATGCGGGTGCCGGGGCCGTTGTCCTCGGGCGGCGCGGGAATGAACCCCAGGCGCACCAGATTCGGCCCCCAGGGCAGGTAGTTCATGGTGGTGACGACCGGCACGGCGGCGCTCGCACCGTCCTGCGCCGCGACCGGCACGCCGAAGTCCTCGAAGGCCCGGCACTCGATGGCCGCGCCCGCGTGGGCGCGCAGCGCCTCGATCCCGGTCTGCGACCCGGTGCCGACCGGGTCCTCGAACGTCACCTGGGGCGAGTAGAGGGCGAGCAGCCCCTCCAGATCGCCGGCGTTGACCCGGCGGCAGTGTTCCACCACCAGGTGCTTGCACAGCTTCTCGTCGGGCACGGCGGTCTCCCGGGGTTCTCGTCGTCACATGCTCACGTCGGTGGCGCCCCAGAAGCTCCTGACCTCTTCGATGAGCCCTTCGTCGCCGATCCGGAACGTCATCACCGCCTCCACGGTGATCCGCCCCCGGTCGGGATCCGTGATGTTGACGACGTCGGCGGTGAGCGAGGCTGCGGCGTGCCGGTCGTCCTGGGCGCAGACGATCGACTTGACGGTGTCCTTGATGTCGGCCTGGTTCATGGTGACGTCGTAGAAGTGACGCAGCGCCTCGGGGCCGCGTGAGACGGAGAGGCCCATCGGATCCTCGATGTAGCCGTCCGGGGCGAACATGGCGACCACGCCGTCGACGTCGCCCGCGTTGAGCCGGCGGTAGTACTCCGTGATGATCTTCTTGCGGGTGGGCTCGTCGGTCATGGTGTTCCCTTCGTCGGTGGCGCTCGGCCGGAACGCGCCGAGCCAGTACGGCTCGCGCCGGAACGGGTACGTCGGCAGCTCGATCCGCCGGGCGCGGACGCATCCGAACAGCACGGCGGGATCCAGGTCCGCGCCGGCCGCGCACAGTCGGGCCAGCGCGAGCGCGAACGCCCGGGGCCCGGGCACGCCCTCCCCGTACAGGTGGACGGTGACGGCCGCGCCGGAGTCCGGACGGTCCTCGCGGGAGTCGCCGAGGTCCAGGACGAGGTCGGCGCCCGCCGCCTCGGCCGCATCGGCTGGGCCGGTGGCCGGCGCGACGCCGGCGAGCAGGGCTTCGACGTCGATCTTCGCGCCGCTCCCGGCCACCAGCGCGGCCGTGTGCGCGGGCACCGCCGTGCGGTCGCCCAGGACGTCCGTCCGGCCGGCGGCCACGCAGACGGCCTGACCGAGCGTCAGGCTGCCGCTGAGATGGGCGGCGGCGACCTGCCCGATGCCGCGGCCGACGACGACGTCCGGGCGCACGCCCCGGCTCTCCAGCAGCCGGCCGGCGGCGACCAGGCCCGCGAACGCCGCCGCGTCGGCATGCGGTACGACGCCCTGCGCGCCCGGCACCGGCAGTGGCCCGTCCAGGTGGGGGGCGAGGGCGTGGGCGGCCTCGTCCCAGGCGCGGGCGTAGGCGGGGAAGGCGGCGTACAACTCGGCCTCGGCGGCGGGCAGCCGCTCCTCGACGCCGGGGAGCAGCAGCGCCAGACGCGCGTCCTCGTCGGCGGACTGGCCGGTGACCAGGCCGGGATGGCGGGCGTCGGCGGCCAGCGCGGCCAGCGCGGCCAGCGCGTCGAGGAGCTCCGCCCGGTCCCGCGCCAGGATGACGGCGCGCTCCTCGAACGGGGTGCGGGTGGTGGCCAGCGACCAGGCGACCTCGGCCGGGGTGACGGTGTCGTCGGCGGACAGCCGCGCGTGCAGGCGTCGCGCCTGCGCGGCCAGGGCGGGCCCGGTGCGGGCCGACAGCAGACAGAGCGGCGGAGCCGACCCGGCGGCGTCGGGGGAGACCTCCACGGGCGGCTCGTCAGGTGAGACTCCCACCGGCGGCTCGTCGGGCGCCTGTTCGAGAATGAGGTGCACTTTGGTGCCGTTGCCGCCGAACGACGACACCCCGGCGCGCCGCGGTCGCCCGGTCTCGGGCCAGGCCACGGACTGCCGGGCCAGTGCGACGCCGCCGCCCTCCCAGTCGACCTCGGCCAGCGGCTCGGCGGCGTGCAGCGCCTGCGGCACGGTGCCGTGCCGCAGGGACAGGATCGTCTTGATGACGCCGACGACCCCCGAAGCGGCATGGGGGTGGCCGATGTTGGCCTTGACGCTGCCCAGCCACAGCGGATGATCGGCGCTCCGGTGCCGGCCGTAGGCGTCGATGACGGCCTCGGCCTCCACGGCGTCCCCGAGCGGGGTGCCGGTGCCGTGCCCCTCGACGACGTCGACGTCCGCCGGACCCAGGCCGGCGTCGGCGAGCGCGAGCCGCATCACCTGGCTCTGCGACGGGCCGTGCGGCGCGGTCAGCCCGTTGCTCGCGCCGTTGTGGTTCAGCGCCGACCCGCGGATCACCGCGAGCACCTCGTGACCGCGCCGGCGGGCTTCGGAGAGGCGTTCGACGACCAGCATCCCGGCGCCCTCGCCCCACCCGGTGCCGTCGGCGGCGGCCGAGAAGGACTTGCAACGACCGTCCGGGGCGATGCCGCCGAGGTTGTCGAAGGCGGCCGGGAACGCCATCACCGTCACACCGCCGACCAGCGCGGTGGAGCATTCCCCGCGCAGCAGCGCCTCGCGGGCCAGATGGAGCGCGACGCCGGAGGACGAACAGCCGGTGTCGACGGTGAGGGTCGGCCCCTCCAGACCGAAGGTGTAGGCCACCCGGGCGCAGGCGAAGGGGGAGCCGCTGCCGGAGGACACGTAGGGCAGACTCGCCTCGGGCACCTGCCGCAGGTCGGAGACATAGTTCTGGAAGAAGGTGCCCAGGTAGACACCCGTACGCGACCCGCGCAGCCGGCGCGGATCCTCACCCGTGCGCTCCCACGCCTCCCAGGCCAGCTCCAGCAACAGCCGCTGCTGGGGGTCGATCACCAGCGCTTCCTCCGGGCTCATGTCGAAGAACGCCGGGTCGAACCCCGAGGCGCCGGCGATGAAACCGCCCTCGGACAGCAGGCCGACGCCGCGCAGGGCGCCGTTCCAGGTGGCGAACCGCTCCAGGTCCCAGCCCCGGTCGTCCGGGACGGGCCCGATCGCGTCGCCGCCGGACACCAGCAACTCCCAAAGCTCGTCCGGCGATTCGATGCCACCGGGCAGCCGACAGCTCATCCCGACGACGACCACGGGATCGCTCTCGTCGGACCCGGCAGAGGGTGCGACGACCGGGGCGACGGCCTCCTCCTCGTCCCCGGTGAGCCGGGCGCGCAGATGCCGGGCGAGGGCGTCGGGGGTGGCGTGGTCGTAGACCAGGCCGACCGGCAGCCGCAGCCCGGTGGCGGCGGCGAGCCGGTTGCGCAGATCGACCGAACTGAGCGAGTCGAAGCCCAGGTCGCGGAAGAGCCGCCGGGGCGCGACCGCGTCGCCGCCGGGGTGGCCGAGCACGGCCGCGGCCTGTTCGCGCACGAGATCGAGCAGGATACGGGTGCGTTCGGCGGGCGGTTCACCGGCCAGCCGGGCGGCCAGCTCGGGGCTGCCGTCCGCGCGGGCACCGACGGCACGACGCGGGGGAGTCCGGATCAGACCGCGGAACAGCGGCGGCGCCGGATGCCCGGCGAGCTGCCGGGTGAGCGCGCCGAGGTCCGTCGGCAGCGCCACGAACAGCGCGCCGCCGGTGCGCACCGCGACGTCGAGCACGGCCAGGCCGTCCGCGCTGGACAGGCTGCCGAAGCCGGCGCCGGTCATCCGCTCCCGGCCGGCGCCCTGCACCCCCCGGGTCAGCTCGCTCGGCTCCTCCCACAGCCCCCAGGCCACCGAGGTGGCGGGCAGGCCGTCCGCGCGGCGGCGAGCGGCCAGGGCGTCCAGGAAGGTGTTGGCGGCCGCGTAGTTGGCCTGACCGGCGGTGCCGAGGACACCGGCGGCCGAGGAGAACAGCACGAACGCGGCCGGCGGCAGCTCGCGCGTGAGCTCGTCGAGGTGGAGAGCGGCGTCCACCTTGGGGCGGAAGACCCGCGCCATCCGCTCCGGGGTCAGCGCGTCCAGCACGGCGTCGTCGAGTGCGCCCGCAGCGTGGACGACGGCGGTCAGGGGGTGCGCCGCGGGCACCGCGGCCAGGACGGCGGCGAGCGCGTCCCGGTCGGCGGCGTCGCACGCGACGACGGTGGCCCGGGCACCCAGCTCGCCCAGTTCTTCGACGAGTTCCCGTGCCCCGGGAGCGTCCGGGCCCCGACGGCTGAGCAGCAGCACCCGGCGCACCCCGTGCCCGCGCACCACATGGCGGGCCACGAGCGCGCCGAGGGTGCCGGTGCCGCCGGTGATCAGCACGGTGCCGTCCGGGTCGAGCGGGGTGTGGTCGGGGGCAGCGGCGGTGGCGGCACGGCTGAGCCGGGGCGCGCGCACCGTGCCCTCGCGCAGGGCCAGCCGGGGTTCGCCCGCCGCCAGAGCCTCACGAAGGGCGTCGGCCGAGACCGGCGCGTCGGCGTCCAACAGCAGGACCCGCCCGGGGTGTTCGGCGTCGGCCGAACCCACGAGCCCCCACAGCGGCGCGGCCTCCAGATCGGGCGCCGCACCGTCGCCCACGGCGACCGCGTCACGGGTCAGCAGCACCAGCCGACCGTCCCCGAGCCGCTCCGCCGCCAGAAACGCCTGAAGGAGGTCCAGAGCCGCGACCGCGGCGGCCTCGGGTCCGGGGCCCGCGGCGGCGGCCGGAACGACCACGACGTCCGGCGCGCCGGCGCCCGCGGCGACGGCCGCGATCAGCGCGGACAGATCACGGTGAACGGCGACCTCGGCGCCGGCCTCGCGCAGCGAAGCGGCCAGAGCGTCATGCCCCGGGTCGTCGCCGAGCAGCGCCCATCGCCCCGCCGGTCCCTCTGCCGACCGGTCCACCGGCGCCCAATCGACGGCGAAGAACGCATCGCGCGGCAACCCCTCCGGGGCCTGCGGGTCCGCCACCTCCACCGGCCCGAACGCCACCGGTCCGAGCTCGGCCAACGGCTGCCCGGCGGCGTCGGCGAGCGTCACGACCACCGTGTCGTCGACACCCGGACGCAGCCTGACGCGCGCGGCGTCGGCGCCGGCGGCGTGGACGACGACGCGACCCAGCGAGGTCGGCAGCCAGGGGCGGCCGTCGCCGTCGTCCACCTGCGCGGGCCGGGCGAGGCCCCAGGCCCGCAGCGCCGCGTCGAGCAACGCGGGGTGGATGCGGTAGCCCCGCACCTCGCGTGCCTCGTCGTCGAGGACCACGTCGGCGAACACCTCGTCGCCGCGTCGCCACATCCCGCGGATCACGGCCGCGTCGGACGTGCCGTCCTCCCGAGGGACCGGGACCCGGACGGCGTCCGGGGGCGGCCAACTGTCGCCGCCCGGGGCCGGGGGAGGCGGCGGGGCGGTGAGCGCGGCGGTGGCGTGCCGGACCCATCGGCCGCCCGCCACGTCGGGGTGACGCACATGCACGGTGAGGGTGCGGTGATCGCGGCCGACCCCGTCGGCGGTCACCTGGACGCGGCCGGCGCCGGCCGAGCTCAGCACCAGCGGCCGCTCCAGGACCAGCCCCGCCACGGCGGCGCCGACCTCGTCGGCGGCCCGCACCGCCAGCTCCGCCACCGCGGCGGCGCCCACCACGGGCAGCCCGCGGACGTCATGGCGCAGTGCCGGGCCGGAGAGGTCGAGGACCCCGGTGAGAACGACCGCGTCACGGTCGGCCAGCTCCACCGCGGCGCCGAGCACCGGGTGGTCGGCGGCGTCCACCCCGAGCGCGGAGGGCTCGGCGACCGCCGCGCCGGACGACAGCCAGTAGCGGACGCCCTGGAACGGGTAGGTGGGCAGCTCCACACCCACGTCCGCGGCATCGATCCCGGCTCCGGCTCCGGCCGCCGCGAACAGCGGAGCCAGGCCGATCCTGGTACCGCGCACCGCCGCCTCGGCCAGCGAGCCGCGCATGCGAGCCAGCGAGCCGTCGTCCCGCCGCAGCGTGCCGACGACACAGGCGTCCGCCTCCGCGGACTCCGCGCACTCCTCGACGGCCGCAGTGAGCACCGGATGCGGGCTGGTCTCGATGAAGACGCCGTGCCCGGAGGCGAGCAGGGCGCGTACCCCCTGTTCCAGCAGCACCGGCCGGCGAAGATTGCGGTACCAGTACCCGGCGTCCAGCTCCGCGGTGTCGATCCAGTCACCGGTGACCGTCGACCAGAACGGCACCTCGCAGGTGCGGGGCTCGATGTCGGCGAGATCCGCCGCCAGCCCCTCGCGCAGCGACTCGACCTGCTCGGAGTGCGAGGCGTAGTCGACCGGGATACGGCGCACCCGCACCCCGTCGGCCTCACAGGCCCGCACGAACGCGTCCAGCGGGCCCGCCGCGCCGGAGACGACCGTGGAGCGGGGGCCGTTGTGCGCGGCGACCGAGAGCCGGAGACCGTCCTTGTCGAAGCGCGCCAGGACCGCGTCGGCCGGCAGCGCCACCGAGGCCATCCCGCCGCGCCCGGCCAGCTCCGCGGCGATGGCCCGGCTGCGCAGCGCGACGACCTTCGCGCCGTCCGCCAGCGAGAGCGCCCCCGCCGCACAGGCCGCGGCGATCTCCCCCTGGGAATGGCCCAGGACGGCGGCCGGCCGAACGCCGTGGTCCTGCCACAGCCGGGCCAGGGACACCAGGACCGCCCACAGGGCGGGTTGCACGACGTCGACCCGCGCCAGCGCCGCCTCGTCGTCCAGCACCTCGCTGAGCCGCAGGCCGGTCCACGGCGCGAGGGCCTCCTCGCAGGCTCTGAGGTGCGCGGCGAACGCCGGGCACTCGTCGCGCAGTCGGGTCGCCATCCCGGTCCACTGGGAGCCCTGCCCGGGGAAGACGAAGACGACCTTGCCGCGCACGGCGGCCAGCCCCTCGACCAACTGCGGCGACCCAGCGCCCAGTTCGAGCGCACGCAACGGCTCCTGGGCGCTGTCGAGGTCGTCGACGAGCACGACCGCCCGGTGCTCGAAGGCGGTCCGCCCGGTGGCCAGAGCCGCGCCCACGGCGGCCGGGTCCGCCCGCGGCTCGCGCACACACCACTGCGCCAACTGCCGGGCGCGGGCCCGCAGCGCCTCCGGCGTCGCCGCCGACAGCAGCCACGGCACGGGCCCGCGGCTCAGCGGATCGTCCGTCCCCGGCTCGTCCGTCCCCGGCTCGTCCGTCCCCGGCTCGTCCGTCCCCGGCTCGTCCGTCCGCGGCTCGCGGGATGCGGTTGCCGGGGCCGCGTCCTCGGGCGCGGCCTCTTCCAGGACCACATGCGCGTTGGTGCCACTGAGACCGAACGAGGAGACCGCGGCGCGGCGCGGCCGCCCGGTCCGCGGCCACTCACGTGACTCGACGGCGAGGCGCACCTCCCCGGCGGACCAGTCGATGTGCGGCGACGGGGCGTCGACGTGCAGCGTGCGCGGCACCTGCCCGTTGCGCAGCGCCATCACGGTCTTGATGACACCGGCGACACCCGAAGCGGCCTGGGAATGCCCGATGTTGGACTTGATCGACCCGAGCCACAGCGGTTGTCCGGGCTCGCGTCGCTGCCCGTACGTGGCGAGCAGGGCCTGCGCCTCGATGGGGTCGCCGAGCGTGGTGCCGGTACCGTGCGCCTCGACCAGGTCGACCTGGTCGGGGGAGAGCCCGGCGTTGGCGAGGGCGGCGCGGATGACCCGCTGCTGGGAGGGCCCGTTGGGCGCGGTCAGCCCGTTCGACGCGCCGTCCTGGTTGACGGCCGAACCGCGCAGCACGGCGAGCACGCGCCGGCCGTTGCGGCGGGCGTCCGACAGCCGCTCGACCAGCAGCAGGCCCACGCCCTCGGCCCAGGAGGTCCCGTCGGCCGCGGCGGCGAACGGTTTGCAGCGGTTGTCCGGGGCCATCATCCCCTGGCTGCTGAACCCGTGGAAGATGCTGGCGTTGGACATCACGGTCACCCCGCCGGCCAGGGCCAGCGAACATTCGCCGTTGCGCAGCGCCTGCACCGCCAGATGCAGCGCGACCAGCGACGAGGAGCAGGCGGTGTCCACCGTCACCGCCGGGCCCTCCAGCCCGTAGACGTAGGACAGCCGCCCGGAGATGACGCTGCTGGAGGTGCCGCTGGCCATGTACGTGGCCAGACCCTCGGGCAGCGTCGTGACGCCGGTGCCGTAGCCGGTGGCCGTGGCGCCGATGAAGACGCCGGTCCGGCTGTGCTTCAGCGAGGACGGCACGATCCCGACCCGCTCGAAAACCTCCCAGGACGTCTCCAGCAGCAGCCGCTGCTGCGGATCCATCGCCAGCGCCTCGCGGGGCGCGATGCCGAAGACGGAGGCGTCGAACCGGTCGACCCGGTCCATGAAGCCGCCCTGCGGGACGGGCCCGATGCCGTCGCCGGCGGCCGCGAGGTCGAGCACCTGCTGCTTCCAGCCCCGATCGTCGGGCAGATCGCCGATGGCGTCGGCGCCGTCGGCGACCAGCCGCCACAGATCCTCGGCCGAGGACACGGACCCGGGGTAACGGCAGCCCATCCCGACGATCGCGATCGGCTCCCGGGCGGCGCCGGCCAGTTCCTCGTTCTGCGCGCGCAGCCGTTCGTTCTGCGTCAGCGACGCCCGGAGCGCGTCGACGAGCCGGTCGGGAGGGGACGTCATGACGAACTCCGCTCGTCGCAGTGGCAGACCGAGGCAGGGCTGCCGCTGAACCTAATGAGCGGAATACGCGACCCCAACCCCACACTTGCCGGGCCCGACCCCTGATCGCCGGCCCACACCCCCTACCGACCACCGCAGGCACACCGAGCCCGACCGGACTTCGAGGCGCAGGCTCACCCAGAACCGGCGTGTTGGGTTTTCGGCTGGGAGGCAGGAGCAGCAAGCGCCGTGCGACACGCCAGCCAGGCGTCGGCACTCAGCAGATCCTGAAGCCTGGTGAACAGGGCGAACAGCTCAGGGCCCCACTTGTCGCGGAAGGCGGAATCGACGAGAGCGATATCGAGTTCGTTGGCCGCCGACAGTTCGGCGTAGTCCCGGCGCAACTGTGGCCCTGGCACGTAGGAGCTGCCGGTGAACCTGTCATGGAAGGCGGCGTCGGCCTGGTCGAGAGCCGGGTGCGTGGCCTTCCGGTCGCATGAGGCGTACAGGTACACGATGGCCTCGGCCTCGGTGCCGATCACCTCTGCAAGATCATTACGACGGTCCAGTGGCAGCAGCGCTGTGGGGAAGCCGTCCGTGCCGTAGAACGCGTGACACAGGCCGGCGAGTTGGAGAGCCGGGCGGGCCTTCCACGTCGCCAGCCGCGCCTGTACGCGCTGGAGGTGGGTGAGGAGGGTGCCGCCGGGGTGGGCGATGCTTTCTGCGGCGAACTCACGCAGCAGGGCGACAGCCCGGTCGGTCTTGGCAGGAAGAGCAGGCACGGTGTCCGTGTCCCTTCGATGGATCGGTACAGGAAGTGCCGCTGAGACTGATCGCGATCGAGACTGATCGCGATCGCGGGTGGTCCGGCTCAGCCGCGCCGCCAGGCGGGGTTCAGTCGGATCTCGATGTCGTCGGACACTGTCTCCGGCGCTGGGTCGGCCGTCACGCGGACCTGTAGCGGACGGTCGGTGTCGGCCTCGACGAACGACAGGGGCGGGCGGCCTTCCTGCAGGTGCTTGTCGCCCCACTGCATCAGCGACAGGAACACCGGCAGCAGATCCTCGCCGGCCTCGGTCAGCCGGTACTCGTCGCGGGCCCGGCTCCCCGGCTCCCGGTAGACAACGGGCACGACGATCTGCGCGGCCTTCAGCTGTTTGAGTGCCCGTGACACCGCGGGTGCCGAGGTCCCGATCCGCTCCACGAAGTCCTCGAACCTGGTTGTGCCGTAGAAGCATTCGCGGACCACCAGGAACACCGTCTTGGTGCTGAGCAGGTCCAGCACCCGCCCCGCCGAGCATCCGTCGCCGATCGACCACGCATCCCGGTCGCGCAGCCGTTCCTCGAACTTCATCGCCGCTCCGCCCTTGTGACTAACGATTGCGTTATCCAGCGTGCGCATGATGTTATCTCAGTAACGACCTCGTTACCCAGGTGGGAGATGCTGTGGTTGCAGCAGCAGTCGCGAACGTCGCCGCCGACGTCGAGATCGTCTTCGACCCGAGGTGGCCGCGCGGATCGTCGACGGCCTGAAGGCCGAGGCCACGGAGGTGCTTGCGGGCGACGCCGCCGTCGCGGCCGAGGCGGCGCTGTCCGGCCCCGTGGAGCGCCTGACCTTCTCGGCCGCCCGTCGGCACCGCATCCCGACATTCGAGGAGACGTGAACCGTCATGCCGCTGTGGACCATTCATCACACGCCCGGAATCTTTACCGACGCGGAAAAGCATCGACTCGCCTCCCACATCACCGACCACTACGAAAAGGTCGGATTGCCCCGGTTCTACGTGGTCACGCTGTTCCATGAGACCCGGCCCGAGGATTTCTACGTCGGCGGGGAGCCCACCCCGGTCGGGGTCCGCATCGCCATCGACCACATCGCCCGCCACAACCCCGACCGGGAGAGCCGGCGCCGCACCGCCCAGTGGATCAAGGGCATGCTCCAGCCCCACCTCGAACGGAACGCGGGGCTGCACTGGGAGTTCCACATCGACGAGACCAGCGACGACCTCTGGATGATCAACGGGATCGCGCCGCCCCCGGCCGGCTCCGACGCCGAGAAGCTCTGGGCCGAGAACAACTCGGCGTCCTCCTACTGATCGCGCCGCCGGTACCGTCCCCGGAACAGCCGGACCGCACTGCCATCAGGTCGCCGGTGCTGACGGAAGCGAAGGCCAGGTGCTGGAGCCCGGTGGTTGGCTCCGGGACTATCGGCTCGTGTCCGGCAGGGTCAGAAGGCCCCGTGGTCGCTCGGGGCGGGACGTCAGCCAGTGCCGCGCGTTCCCGCCAGTGCGCGTCCGCTGACGATCTCGGACTCGATCCGCACGAACACCTCGTCCCGCAACGGCATCCAGGAGCTGGGGCCGACCTGAGTCAGCCGTTCGTGTTCCGCGGGGTCGGTCACCACGCCGGCCCGCCCGGTCACGACCACGCTCCAGCCGGATCGGGTCTCGGCATCGAACTCGTCCGCCTCGAAGGCGACCACGACGCCGTCGATGGCGTGCACGAGGTCCGAGCCCGACGCGGTGCACAGCAGCACAGCGGCGTCCGCGTCCAGCGAGAAGTTGATGGGGAGGACCGCGGGCAGGGCGTGTCGGGTGTACACGACGCGGCCGACCGGCACCCGGATATGGACCTGCACCGACGTACGGTCGAGGGTCCCGCCCGCAGGGTCCTGCTGGACGCCTCGCACGAGGCGGCCTCGGCCTGCGCACCTCCCGCCGCTTCGAGGGGACGGAGGTGCGCTGGACCGTCCACCTGGATCAGGACGACGTCCACCTGTCGGCCGTAGAGGCCCGGGCCGTGCCGCCGACGCGGCCAGCCTGCTGCCGCTGCTGCGACCGTCCGTCGTAGACGTGGTCGGCGCCGGACGGGCCCCCGGTCGGTGCGCACCGAGGACCAGGCACAAGCAATGCACGGCGTGGCCGACGACTGGCTGCGCCGGCTGTGGAGAGGAGGTGGACCGCCATGACCGACACCGTGTTGGTCACCTACGGAACGACGAACGGATCCACGGCGGAGATCGCCGAAGCCGTCGCCGAAGTCCTGCGTAAGAGCGGGCTGACCGTCGAGGCACTTCCGGCCCGGTCCGTGACGAGCGTGGCGCGCTACGACGCCGTCGTGGTCGGCGGCGGGCTCTACGCGGGGCGCTGGCACAAGGACGCGCGGCGGTTCGTCCGCCGCAACCGCGTCCTCCTCGCGCAGCGGCCCGTGTGGTTCTTCAGCAGCGGCCCGCTCGACGCCTCCGCCTCCGAGCGGCACATCCCGCCCGTGCGGGGCGTGCAAAAGGCCATGAGCCGACTGGATGTCCGAGACCACGTCACCATCTCGCCCCGCAGGGTCACGGCGGTCGCGCCACCGACGGAGTGCCGCGTGCGGTACGGCGTGGACCGTCCGGCAGGCGAGGGAGACAGGACGACCCAGGCGGATCGGGTGTTTACCCGACAAGCTGGATGTGTGGGGCAATCTCGTCAGTCGGACAGAGGATGGTGAGGAGCGTCATGAAGGGCTATGTCTTCCACGGCCCGGGACAGTCCGCCTGGGAAGAGGTACCGGACCCAGCCGTCAAGGAACCCACCGACGCCATCGTGCGGGTCGACGCCGTGACCATCTGTGGCACGGACCTGCACATTCTCAAGGGTGACGTGCCCGAGGTGCGCCCCGGCACGGTCCTGGGCCATGAGGCCGTAGGCGAGATCATGGAGGTCGGCAGCGACGTCCGGACCGTCCGTCCGGGCGATCGTGTGCTGGTCTCCTGCATCAGCTCCTGCGGCCGCTGCCGGTTCTGCCGGGACGCCATGTACGGCCAGTGCCGGGGCGGCGGGGGCTGGATCCTCGGCCACCTGATCGACGGGACCCAGGCCGAGTACGTCCGTGTCCCCTACGCGGACCTGTCCGTGCACGCGCTGCCCGGCGCGGTCGAGAGCAAGGACGCCGTCCTGCTGGCGGACATCTTCCCGACCTCCTACGAGGTCGGCGTCCTCAACGGTCGGGTGCGCCCGGGCGACACCGTCGCCGTCGTCGGGGCCGGACCCATCGGCCTCGCGGCGATCGCCACCGCACACCTGTTCGCCCCCGAGCGGATCGTCGCCGTCGACCTGGCCGCATCCCGGCTGGAGGCTGCCAAACGGCTCGGCGCCGACGCCGTGGCCGACGCCGCCGAGGACCCCGAGCAACTGGTCGCCGACCTCACCGACGGGCTCGGCGCGGACGTGGTCATCGAGGCGGTCGGCGTGCCGGAGAGCTTCGAACTGTGCACGCGCATGGTCCGGCCCGGCGGTCACGTCGCCAACGTCGGGGTCCACGGCAAGCCCGCCACGCTGCACCTCGAAGACCTGTGGATCAAGAACGTGACCATCACCACCGGCCTGGTGGACACCCACTCCACGCCCACCCTGCTGCGCATGGCCGCCGCAGGCCGGCTGCCCACCACGCAGCTCGTCACCCACACCTTCCCGCTGGAGCACATGGAGGAGGCGTACGACGTCTTCGCCCGGGCCGCCGACACCGGCGCCCTCAAGGTGGTGCTCGGCGGACAGCCGCACGAGGAGGTCGCCGTCCGGGCGGCCTGACGAGAGGACGTGACTGGCCGTGGCCGAACAGACACCGTCGAACACGACGGACAGCGCGCCCTCGGGCGATCTGGGCCGCCGACTTGCCGCGCGCCGTGTCCACCTCGGGCTGACACGAGAGGAGACGGCCGCCCGGGCGGGCATGGCCCCAGCTATGTGGCATACCTGGAGCAGAGCCCGGACGCCGCGCCGAGCCGGGGCGCACTGCTCGCACTGGCGGCCCCACTAGGCCGGTGGACCGGGACCGGCCGGGCCCGCTGTCGCTGCGCATCACGCCGCCCGGGCGTCCGCCCGCCGCGTCGCCTCCGCCGCGCCACGGCGGTACCGGTGTCCGGTGTCCGGTGTCCGGTGTCCGGTGTCCGGTGTCCGTTGTCCCAGGACCGTGCGGCCTTGTCGGTCTGGCGACGCAGCCTGCCGGAGTCGGCGCCGAGGTCGCCGAAGACCCTGGAGGTGCACGCGCAGGCCGTCATCGCACGCGTTGGTCGGCGGTCGCATCGGCCCGGTGACGCACGCGGTGCTGCAGCACGCCTCGGCGCCGGTAGCGGTGGTGCCGCACGACTGACAGAGGGAAGCAAGCCGTCCTCGGAGACAAGGGACGACCAGTTGCCACAGCCGACCGGGTCCGTCCCGGGTCCATCACGGTCCCGATCCCGGAGGGAGGCGCGGTCCCCGCGAAGAACACGATCGCGGTACGGGTCTCGCACACCTCCGCGCGCGGAGCCTGCCCGCCGGGGCGGCCGGACTCACTCATGGGGGACGACGGCGACGGGGCAGCGTCCGTGATGGAGGGCGGCGTGGGCGACGGGACTCAGGTGGGGTGCCACACCGTGCCGGTGAGCGCGACGGCCGACGACCAGGAGCGCGGCGCCTTCAGAGGCATGCAGGACGGCCTTGGCGGGGCTCGCGAGACGGATGTCGTCGGCCACGTCCACCTGCGGGTACTTCTGGTGCCAGGGGCGGAGGACGTTGTCCAGTTCCTTACGCGCGTCCTTCGTCATTTCCTCGCTGACGTGGTGGTCCACTCCCCAGGGTGTGCGCGCGTGGAGCGGCACGCTGCGGCCGTGGACGGCCAGGAGGGGAACACCCCTGGCGGCGGCGCTGTGGAACGCGAAGTCGATGACCTCGTCGCAGGCTTCGCGCAGTTTCAACGCCACCACCACGCGACCGGCAGGCGTGGAGGCAGGTCCCTCGTCATGGGCTTCGGCGCGAACCACCACCACCGGCCGCTCGGCCCGTGCCACGATCGGCATGCTGACGTCGCCCATGAAGTAGCTCGCGATGGATCCCAGCCGATGTGAACCGAGCACGAGCATCTCGGAATCGGAGGCTGCATGGAGCAGCGCCTCCTGGGCGTCTTCGGCGACCAGGCTCCCGACGACGGTCAGGCCCGGATGGTGGGCCTGCAACTCGGCTTGAGTGGTGTGGACGAGACGTTTGGCCCAGTAGTTCTGATCGACTTCCGAGGGGACGCCGGCCGGTTCCGGCGCGAGCAGGGGCCACGCGTGCAGCAGGCGCAGCGTGAGCCTGCGCTTCTCGGCCTCGTCGGCGGCCCACCGGGCAGCCGTGAGGCTTCCGGGTGAACCGTCGAGGCCCACGGTGACGACTGGTTGCATGGCGGCGGCCTCCGTCTCGTACGAAGCTGGATACGACGGTGGATGACGGTGAACGACTCCGATGGCGTGCATGCTCCGGACGTCGAAGGCATGCCGACCGCGGTACCTCTCTCCTTTGAGGAGTACCGCAATCCCCTCCTCGGCGCATGTGGAGCTGCGGCGGAGGACGGCGGGCATGGGGTACCCGCCACGAGACACGAGAGGAGACGAGTGCGGTGGGGATTCCCCTGGTGGTCGGCATCGGCGGGTCAGAAGCCGGCCGGCCTGGAGGCGGTGGACCGGGCCGCCGCGTCCTTCCTCCGTCACTCCCGTTCACCCGGGCGGAGGTGCTGTGGAGGCATCCGGGCCATCGAGGGTGGCCGGACCCGCGGCGTGATGGCCGGGTACCGATGCCTGGCCGTCCTGGGTGACACGGCACGCGGCAGCTCGGGGGCGGAGCGGGACGCCGTTGGCGCGCAGCACCTCGCGGACGCCCAGGATCAAGGGGAAGACCTCATGATTGCGGTCCTCGCCCTGCTCTTCCCAGGCCTGCTGCTCAGCCTCAACGGCCATCCGGTCCTCGGCGAACACCCGCTCGGTGAAACGCCTGATCAGCGGCCACGCCAGATTCAAGGCCCCGGGAATCCCGGGCTTCTCGATCATGAGCAGGCCATAGGTGTGACACGCGCGCTGCTCGGCATCCTCGGGCACGTACGCGACCCAGAGACGGAAGGCCGGACGCTCGGCGCCCTCCGGGACGAGGTCAAGTGTCTGGTACGGGTATTCGGTACGGATGGTCATGACGTCGCTGGAGTCACCGCCACCGATCCTCTCCGCGGCCAGCAGGCCGGCCGCGCGGTTCCGCTTCCCCCCGGCATGGGTGAACAGGTACCGGGCCTCCACCGACCGCGGCCCGGTCCGGTATCCCAGCAACTGGGGGTGGAGCCTGCCGACGACGCCCCGGTGGAGGAACTGGTGATTCATGTCGAGCAGGTTCTCGTGCATGAACGAGTAGTGGCAGTGCACGGTCCGGGAGAAGGTCATGGTCTTGTACTGCGCCGAACCGTATGCCGGCAGGTCGGGCAGGGGGGTGACCGCCGCCTTCTCCGCATCGCCCGGGAAAACGAACACCAGGCCGTACGCCTCGCGGACGGGATAGCTGCGCACGCCACGCGGCGGCCGGCCATCGCCCTTGGACAGGTACGGGATCTGCGAGAGACGGCCGTCGCCGCGATAGACCCACGCGTGATAGCCGCAGCGCAGCGTCTCGCCCTCCACGGCCCCCATGCTCAGCGGCACTTGACGGTGGGCACACCGGTCCTCCAGCGCGTGGACGGTACCGCTCTCCCCGCGGTAGAGCGCGATGCGCTCTCCGGCGAAGGCGGTCGCGAGCACCCGCTTGCTGCGCACGCTCCCGGACAGTGCGACCGGATACCAGAAATCCGGGTTCGCCCCGACGCGCCGCAGGTCGACCATGCATACCTCTCCCTCGCCCGTGGGACAGAGCCCCCTCCATCCTCCCGGCCGCCCGCCACCGACGCACTACCCAGCGCATCCGGACGGGTGAGCGACTCCACCCTCGGCGAGAGGTCACGGACGGCCTGGAGGAAGCCGCTGCCGAGCAGGAACCAGGACCGGCTGGTCGGCAGGTGGCTCGTCGTGAGCTCGCAGGCTTGCTCCGCTCCGACGTGACCTGAGCGCAGGGTGAACGCGATGATCCCTTCAGGGTTCAAGCGCTTGAGCAGATGCCAAGCAGACGTCGAAGATGCCGGCCGAGTCGGCGCCGGAGCGGCACTCGCTCAGCCCCCGCCCCCCCGGCCCTACGGGGTGATGGAGTCGATGTAACCGCCGTCGACGCGGATGGCCCCGCCGGTGGTCGCGGAGGCCAGGGGCGAGCTGAGGTAGACGACCATGTTGGCGATCTCCTCGGGCTCGATGAGCCGCTGGAGCAGGGACTGCGGCCGGTGGTCCCGCATGAAGGCGCGCTGGGCCTCGTCCCAGGGGAGGTCGGCGTCGACGAGTTGGTAGACGAACTCCTCCACGCCCTGGGTGTGCGTGGGGCCGGCGATGACGGAGTTGACGGTCACCCCGCTGCCCGCGGCCTGTTTGGCGAAGCCGCGGGAGACGGCGAGGAGCGCGGTCTTGGTCACTCCGTAGTGGATCATCTCGACGGGCGTGACCACGGCGGAGTCGCTGGCGATGTACTGGACGCGCCCGAAGCCGCGGTCGATCATGCCGGGCAGGTACAGGCGGGTGAGCCGGACCGCGGCCAGCACGTTCACCTCGAAGTAGCGCCGCCACTCGTCGTCGGTGATCTCCAGGGCGGGCTGTGCGCCGAAGATGCCCAGGTTGTTGACCAGGATCTCCACATGCTCCAGGGCGTCCCCGATGCGTCGGGCGCCCTCGTCGGAGGCGGCGTCCGCCACGACGGGCACGACGTCCGCGCCCGGCACGGCGGCGCGGACGCGCTCGACGGCCGCGGTGACCTTCGCCGGGGTCCGCCCGTTCACTGCCACGCGGGCGCCCGCCCGGGCCAGCCCGACGACGATGGCCTCTCCGATGCCCTGCGTGGAACCGGTCACCAGGGCGGTGGAGCCGGTGAGATCGAGCTGCGTCATGGAGGAAACTCCCGTTCTGTGCCTCTGCGGTGCACATCTTGCTCGGGGAAGCGCGCCGGGGACGCACATCGAAGGCTCCGCCCGGGGCAGGCGGCACCGCGCGACGCGTACCCGTCTTGCACGCCCGCATTCAGCGTGGCCAGCGTCACCATATTTCCTTCTCGCGTACGACACCCATGGAGCGGGTCGCGGTCCCGCACCGCGGTGGCATCCTCAGCGGCTGGCTGTGCCGACCCTCCTCCGGCAGGGTCCATGCCACCGTCATCGTGTGGGGCGGCCTCAGCGGCTGGGGAGCGGCATACCTGCCGATCGCCGACGCGTACACCGCGCGCGGCCTGGCCTGCCTGCTCGCCGAAGGGCCCGGTCAGGGGGAGTCCCGGCTGACCCACCAGCTGTATGTCGACGAGCGCGTGACCGAGGGCTTCGCCCGCTTCGTCGACCTGGTCGAAGCCGATCAGCGGCTCGACGGCCCCATCGGCATCCAGGGCATGAGCTTCGGCGGCCTGTTCGCGGCCCACCTGGCTGCCACCGACCCGCGTGTGGCCGCTGTCGCGGCGAACGGTGCCCCGGCGGTCCGACCGTCTCGCCCCCACCGCCGGCAGCACGAACCGCTGGGACCACCCATGGACTTCACCGTCGAGACCGCCACCGACGCGGTCGTGGAGAGCTTCCAGGACCCCAAGGACCCCCGGCTGCGGACGGTCCTGGAGAGCCTGACCCGCCCTCTTCATGACTTCGTACGGGACATCGAGCCCACGATGGAGGAGTGGGAAGCCGCGATCGACTTCCTCACCGCCGTCGGCCAGACGTGCGACGACACCCGCCAGGAGTTCGTCCTGCCCTCCGACGTCCTGGGCGTCTCCACGCTCGTCGAAACCCTGAACGGGACCGAGCACGGAACAGAGAGCACCGTTCTCGGTCCCTGCCACATGACCGCCTCCCCGTATCGTGAACTCGGCGAATCCATCGACCTGATGGGCACCGCCCACCCCTGTGTGATCTCCGGCCGGGTGACAAGCGCCGACGGCACACCACTGGCGAACGCCGAACTCGACGTGTGGCAGTGCACCGAGGACGGCTTCTACGACGTCCAGCAACCCGACGTGCAGCCACCGGGGAACGGACGCGGACTGTTCCGTACCGACGGCGAGGGCTGCTTCTGGTTCCGCACTGTGGTCCCCTCGCACTGCCCGATCCCCACCAACAACCCTGTGGGCCGCCTTCTCCAAGCCGCTGACAGGCACCCGTGCCGGCCCGCCCACGTCCAGTTCATCGCGAGCGCCGACGGTCATCGGACAGTCACCACCCACGCGTTCGTCGCCGACAGCCCCTATATCGACTCCGAGGCCGTCTTCGCCGTCAAGCACGGTCTCATCACCGACTTCAGCGAGTCCCACGACACCGGGAAGCCGACCGTTTCGGCGTGGCCGCCCCCTTCACCCACGCCACATTCGACATCGTCCTGAGCACCGCGCCGGAGGCAACGCCGTGACCACCCGACAGCCGAGTTTCACCTCGTGGACGGCCGTGCCGAGTCCGGGGCCGTGCCGGACGGTGCCATGGATTCCAGTGGAAATTGCTCGATTTGATCCACTTTTCGAACAGCCTTTACGCTACCGAATGGGACAACGGCTGTGGCCGGCACGGACACCTTGGGGAAGGCGTGATGTGGACCGGGTACATCCGGCACGGCTGGTGCCGACCGTGACCAAGCCACCGTCCGGTGCCGGGAATCAACCCTCACTGCTGGGGCGGAACGACCTCCTGCGCGCCGTACGCGCCCACACCGAACGGGCGCGCGCCGGTCACGGCGGCCTGTTGCTGATCATCGGCGAGGCGGGCATCGGCAAGACGTCCCTCGCCGGTTGCGCGGTCCAAGAGGCGAAGCACCAGGACATGGCCGTGCTGCGCGGGTCGTGCTGGGACGCCGACGGCACTCCCGGGTACTGGCCCTGGTCACAGGTCGTCCGGGGTCTGCGGAGCGCCGTTCGGGCAGAGGCGTGGGAGGCCGCGTCGGACGCTGCCGGCGCGGCGTGCCAGGTTCTGCTGGGCAGCGGCTCCAAGGCAGCGGAGGTGGACCGGTTCCAGTTGTTCGACGCGGTCACGACCGTACTGGTCACCGCCTCGCAGCAGCAGCCGGTGCTGGTGGTGCTGGAGGACGTGCACTGGGCGGACGCGGCGTCGGTCGCCCTGCTGGAGTTCGCGGCTCAACACATATCGCTGGAACGGGTGTTGATCGTGGCCACGTTCAGGGATGTGGAGATCGAGCGGCCGGACCATCCCTTGCGTGACCCGTTGCGGTCGCTGATGACCCGGGCCACGACGCTGGCGCTGACAGGGCTCGGCACTGCGGACGTCACGGAGCTGATGCGCCGTACGGCGGGGCGGACACCGGACGAGGGAGTCGTCGGCGAGGTCCTGCAACGGACGGGCGGTAACCCCTTCTTCGTCCAGGAGACCGCCCGCCTGTGGGCGGGCGGTCATGACGTGACCGCGATCTCGCCAGGCCTGCACGCGTCCCTCCAGCAGCGGTTGGCGCTGCTGGACGATCCGGTGGCGGAGTGTCTCGGTGCCGCGTCCGTGCTGGGACGGCGTTTCCACGCAGACACGCTGGCGAGCGTCATCGGAGAGTCGCCGGCCCAGGTGAGGCGGTGGCTGGCCCAGGCCGTGGACGCCCAACTGGTGGAGCACGACCGGTCCGGCGAGGTCGTCTTCAAGCATGACCTCGTACGCGAGACGCTGTACCGCGACCTGGACGCACCCCGCGCGCGCCGACTGCACGCCGCCGCCGCGGGTGCGCTGCGGAGCACGGTGGCGGCACTGGACATGACCCTCCCGGTCGAGCTGGCGCGCCACGCCTACTTCTCCTTCGAGGAACTGGACCGCGACGTGGCGGTGGACCTGATGCTGTCCGCGGCACGCCACGCGGAGACCCGCATGGCTCATGAGGAGGCCGCGGGACATTACGGCCGCGCCCTGGACCGTCTCGGCCGGGCGGCCCCTCGGCGGCGGGTGTTGCTCGGGCTCGACCTGGGGCTGGCGCTCCAGCTGTCCGGTGAGCACGAGCGGTCCTGGAGCGTCTTCGGCGACGCCGCGGCTCTGGCGAGGGACCTGGGCGACCCTCTGCTGATGGGGCGGACGGCACTGACCCTGTACGGGGCCGACGGGCACGGGGACACCGCCCTGCTGAAACAGCGCGCCCTGCGATGGGCGCTCGGGCAACGCACCGGATCCGGCGCGACAGCGGACCCGGGGGACGGTGATCTGCCGCTCTCGCAGTCCCACCTGGCCCGGCGCGTCGCGACGGCGGTGGTCGTCGGCGCCCGTGCGGCAGGTGATGACGACACCCTGCACATCGGTCTGTGGGCGAAGCTGCAGTCCGAGTGGGGCCCGCGGACGGCCGGAGGCCGGCACGCCCTGGCGTCGGAACTCATCGCGCTGTCCCGCAACCGGGGCGACCGATGGACGGAGCACGTCGCGATGTCCATGCGGTGGGTCGCGGCAGTCGAATCCGACGATCCTCGGTTCCTGGAAGACTTCCACGCCATGCTGTCGGTGGCCGCCGCCGACGGCTCACCCCGCCTGCGTCTGACCGCGATCATCGACCGCAGCGTCGTCCACGCCATGACGGGCGGGTTCACCGAGGCGGCGAACCTGCTCGACGCCTCCGTGTCCATGAGTACGCCGGGCCCCAACTACTACCAGTACTTCATCTCCCATCACCGCTGGACGCTGCTCCTCATGCAGGGCAGGTTCACCGAGGCGAAGGAGCTGCGGGGCGAACTGCGGCGTCAGCAGCACCCGTACGTCGATCTCGTGGAGGCACTCACCGAACTGGAAGCCGGCGAGAGCCCGCGCGTGCCCGTCCCGCGGCCGGGCGCCGGTGGCGGCGACACAGTGCTGCACCGCAGTGTCACCCCTCTGTGGCTGCGCTACCAGGCGCAGGCGGCCGCGGCTTCGGGCGATGCCGCGTGGTGCGACAACGCCCGCGCCGCGCTGGCCCCGTACGCGGGCCAGTGGCTGGTCTCCCTCTTCGGATGGGACATCAGCGGCCCGGCGTCCCTTTGGCTGGGCATCCTCGATGCCGGGCAGCGGCGCTGGGAGTCGGCGGTGCGCCACCTCACCGAAGCCCGCCGATCGGCCGACCGGTTGCACGCGCTGCCGTGGTCACTGCGCGCCCGCGTCGAGCTGGCCCTCGCGCTGGCGGCGCAGGGAACGGGCGGCGAGCAGGCCCTCGACGCGCTGCTCGACGAGACAGCGACGCAAGCCCACCAACTGGGGATGACTCACCTGCTGGCCCGCATCGCGCACCTGGGCCCGCGGCCCGTGCAGGACGAGCCGGCCCGCCTGTACGAGTTCCACCGCAACGGCGAGGTGTGGCGGCTGACGTACGGGGGCCGCACCACGCACATGCCCGACGCGAAGGGGCTGCGGGACCTGCACTGTCTGCTGAGCGAACCCGGCCGCGACGTCCCGTCCGTCCGGCTGCTGAACCCGCAGGACGATGCCGTGGCGACTGCGCACACCATGGGGGCCGACGAGGTGCTGGACGACGAAGCACGCCGGCGGTATCGCCGACATCTGGAGCGGCTGGAGACAGAGATCGACCGGGCCGTCGAGCAGGGGGACGACCGGCGCGCGGCGGCCTACGACCAGGAGCGCGCCGCCCTGCTGGAGGAACTGCGCCGGTACGCGGGCCTGGGCGGCCGGGCCCGCAGGCTGGGCGATTCGCGCGAACGCGCCCGTAAGAACGTCACGGCCCGCATCCGTGACACCCTGCGCCGGCTGGACGAGCAGCACCCCGAACTGGCAGCCCATCTGCGGCGCACGGTGTCCACCGGGACGATGTGCCGCTACACACCCGACCAGGACATCCGCTGGCATGTGTGACCTGGTGGGTGAACCCCCGGCCCACGCGGCCACCGCATGACGGTGACCGCGAAGCCCGAGTTGTGCGGACGGGTCACAGGGGTTGCCAGTCGTGCCAGTCGCTGCCGGGCCGGTGCTGCCAGCGGTGGTGGACGCCGCCGGGGTTGTTGGCGAAGATCTCCAGCCGTCCGTCACGGTTGCGGAGGGCCTGGACGAAGTAGCCTCCGCCGCCGAGGTCTTGCCATGTGCGCCATGCGCCGGTTGCGTCGACCTGGTAGTTGTGCTGGAGGACCTGGTCGGTCAGGGCGAAGATCTCGATCCGCTCGTCGTGCGATTCCACCGTGGCGAGACGCGCGTCTGCCGGGCCGCCGAGCGGCTGCCAGTCGTGCCAGTCACCGCCGGGGGTGTTCTGCCAGCGGTGGTGAACGCCGGTGGAGTTCGTGGCGAACGTCTCCAGCCGGCCGTCGCGATTGTGCGCGACGGCGAGGTGTCCGCCCCCGACGCCGAAGTCGACCCACTGGCGCCAAGTGCCGCTCAGGTCGGTCTGGCAGGTGTGGCGGAAGACGTCGTCGGTCAGAGCGAACAGCTCGATCCGTCCGTCCGACGCGGGGGAGGCCGCTAGCCGAGCACTCGGCGGACCGCCCAACGGCCGCCAGTCGTGCCACGTGCCGCCGGGGGTGTCATGCCAGCGGTGATGCACCCCGGCGGCATTGCTGGCGAAGACCTCCAGACGTCCGTCGTGGTTCTTGGCAACCGCCAGGTGATCGCCGCCTCCGCCGGATGTGTTCCACTCGCTCCAGTCGGCGGAGACCTTGACCTGGTACCGGTGCATGAAGGTCTCGCCGTTCATCGCGAACAGCTCCAGCCGTCCGTCCGGCGACGCCGACAACGTGACCGTCGCGTTCGCGGGCCCGCCGAATGCCTGCCACCCGGACCAGGTTCCACCGGTCTCGTGCTGGTAGGTGTGGTAGATCTGGTCGATCGCCCCGTGGAAGATCTCCAGTCGGCCGTCCCCGGACATCCCCACCGCCAGCCGTTGCCGCCGGTCCGGCACCACGGGGGCGTTCCACCAGCTTGTCTCCTGGCGGGCTCCCGCCCAGGAGAAGCTGAAGTGGATGTGGTTGGTGTGGGGGTTGGCGCCCCGGTAGGGCTGCCAGCCGGCGCTGTGCCGGTTGGCCATCCAGATACGCCGGTTCCAGATCATGTACATGATGCCGAACCGGCGGGCCAGGGCATGGGTGTTGCCGTGCCGGTCGGTGGCGTGGAGCCAGTCGATCAGGTCGTCGGCCAGATGGCCTTGGCCCTGGACGTTCACGCCCCAGTCCCAGGCACGGCCCTCCTTGTGCTCGCTCTGGCCTCCGCTGCCGCATTCCCGGCTGATCCCCAGGCTGGTCGTCTCGGGATACGCCGCGAGCACCAGGTCACGGAAGCCGAGCAGGCCGGGTTTGGCGGCGGGATCGCAGCCCTGCTGCGGATCGTAGAGCGCGTAAGGGTCGATGTCCGGACCGAAATCGGGTGCGGTGGGTGCCATACCGGGCTCCTTCAGCCTGCCCCCCGCCCGATGCGAGGGTGCCGTACCCGTAAGTGCGCGTGATCGGAACTCGCCACCGCCGGATGCGATCACGCGCCTTCCTCGTGGCAGGGCCCTCCGTGCCCGAAGGCGCGTCCGATCGGGCCGCCTCCGGTGCGTCCACGCACCGGTGCCGACGACCACGAGGAAGGCTCGCGCTGTGACACACCTCAGAACTCCTCGCCGGGCGGCCGTGTTGACGACGGTCACCGCCCTGGCTCTCACCGCCCTGGCTCTCACCGCCCTGGCTCTCACCGGGCTGAGCATCACCGCGAACAACGATGCCGGTCAGGCAGCCGCCGGGACCCGGCACGACGCCGCCGTCGTCGACACGGTCCGCACGGACGCGGGGCGGGTCCGCGGCGCCCGGTCGGGCGCGTACCGGATCTTCCACGGCATCCCCTACGCGGGCGCCCCGGCGGGACGGCACCGGTGGGCGCCACCCCAGCCGGTACGGCCGTGGAAGGGGGTCAGGGACGCCACCAAGCCGGGACCGCTGTGCCCGCAGGTGCCTTCGCCGTACGCGCAGGTGTCCAGCACGGAGGAGGACTGCCTGGTCCTGAACGTCACGACACCGCCCCCTTCGGCCCTGCGGCAGGCCGCGCCCGCGCCCGTGCTCGTGTGGATCCACGGGGACGGCTCCGTGGGTGGCGGTGCCTTTTTCGACGGGCGACGGCTGGCCGGGCGGGGTCTGGTGGTCGTCACCGTCAACTACCGTCTCGGCGTCTTCGGCGGTCTCGCGCTGCCGGGTCTGGAGGGGGCCGGCACCTTCGGCCTCCAGGACCAGCAGGCGGCGCTGGCCTGGGTACGGCACAACGCGCGGGCCTTCGGCGGTGATCCCGGCAACATCACGGTGGCCGGGGTGTCGTTCGGCGCGTCAGCGGTCGCCGGGCATCTGACCTCGCCCGGTTCCAGAGGCCTGTTCCACCACGCCGTCATGGCGAGCGGTGAGGCCATGATGGACATGCCGGCCGGCGCCATGGGGCCGGGCGTACCGGGATACCCCTGGTACGTCTGGCGGACCGGCCGCGAGATGGAGGACATCACCACCGAGATGACCTCGTCCCTCGGCTGCCGCAGCGACCGTCCCGAACGCACTCTCGCCTGCCTGCGCGCCCTGCCCGTGAAGACGATCCTCAAGGTGCCGTACATCATGAACGCCTTCCAGGCGTTCGGATACGGCAACGCCACCCTGCCCGAACTGCCGCCCACGGCACTGCGCGCAGGGCGCTTCCACCACGTTCCCGTCCTGTCCGGCGCGACGCGTGACGAGCACCGCGTGTTCGTCGGGATGACGTACGACGCGGTGGGCAAACCGTTCACCGAGGCGGACTACGACGACGCGCTGCGCACCGCGTTCGGGGCGAGCCGGGTGGCGCGCGTGCGGGCCGCGTATCCGTCGACCGCGTTCCCCTCTCCCGGCCTGGCGTGGGCGACCGTGATCACCGACCGGATGTGGGCACGCGGCACACAGGCCCAGCACACCGCGCTGGCACGGCATGTGCCGCTGTACGCCTACGAGTTCGCCGACCGCGACGCACCGATGTTCCTGCCGCTGCCGGGCGACTTCGACTTCGGCGCCTTCCATGCGGGCGACACCCCGTACCTGTTCGAGGACGAGGCGGCCGAGCCGCTGTTCACCCCGGCGCAGCGCCGCCTGTCGGCCACGATGGCCGGATACTGGGCGGCGTTCGCGCGAACCGGCGAGCCCCGCGGTGCGGGCCTGCCGCCCTGGCTCCCCCATGGATCGGCGGCAAGTGGCCGTCCATACACACAGTCGCTGTCACCGGAGCGGATCGGGCCCGTCGACTACCACCGCGAACACAACCTCGGTTTCTGGAGCCGTCTGCCCTGACAACCGGGCCGGCCTGCCCGCCGCACGGCAGGAGACTGCCGTACCCCGCCGCCAGACGCTTCGTTGAACCGGACAGGGACCTCTGAGCGACCGAGGAGCGTCCACCGCAGCGTTCGATCGGCACAGAAATGATTGGCACAGAGACGAAGGCCCGGTTCCATGTCCCTACCTGTCCTGCCGATGCCCCGAACGGCCGGGAGCGTGTTCCTGACGCTGGGGTACCGCCTCACCGTGACAACAGCCCTGCTGGGGCCGTGCACGCCGGCGGGCAGCACGCTCCCTCGCTCAGGGGCTGGGTGTGGACGGCGGGCGCCCTGGTCTACGGGAGATGGCTGCTCGCGCGAAACCGCCTGGCCCCGGTAAGGCTGGGGCGGTACCTGCTGTTCCTCGAACTCCTTCTGCAGATCCTGTTCTTCCTCATCTTCTTCCTCATCGCTGACGGCGCGGTCGGCAGCTGGTTCGCCGGAATCTGGAGCGGCTCGCCGTTCGGCGCGGGACTGCCCGGCGGGCTGCTCCTGGTGGCCCTTGCTCTCAGCGGCCGGTGGGCGACCGCCCACCTCATCTCCGGCGGGAGCCGGTGGGCCTTCGCCGGCCCTCGGGGGTGGGCCCTCGCCATCGCCAACCTGGTCAACTACGTGTACCCGCCCCTGTTCCGTCCCGTACCGCTGTCGGCCGGGCCGTCGCCCTCGGCCGCGCTCACATGGCGAAGCGAGACCTCAGGACCAGTTCTCCAGGCCCTCTGTCGCGGGCCGGCCGCCGTCTCCGTGTGCCAGTGACGCGAGGATCGCCGCACGGCAGACATCGAGGATTTCGTCCGCCAGTGGAGAGCCGTCCGGGCATGCCCGCGACAGCATGATCGCGCCGACCGAGTGGGCCAGCACGTCGATCACCGTGGCGCGGGCCGTGCGCTGGTCCGTGTCCGGCGACGCGTCGCCTCCGGCCTGTATGGCCGTCGTCAGGCTCTCTATGCCTGCTGCGAACTCCGTCCTGACGCCCTCGGGCAGACGTGCGGCGTCGCCGCTGAGGGCCGCGATGGTGCAGCCCTCACCGCGCCCGTCGCGATGTTCCCGGGAGACGTAGGACTCGACGAACTCGGCGATGTCCAGGGCTTCCGTCCTTGCCGCAGTCTGGGAGAGCCCGTTCGCGGACGCCTCGGCCATCAGGTCGGCCTTGGAGCGGAAGTGCTTGTAGAACCCGCCATGGGTGAACCCGGCCTCTGCCATCAGCTCCGCCACGCCGACACCGTCGTAGCCGCGCTCACGGAACAGTCTGGCGGCTGTCGCGACGATGTGCGCACGGTTCTGCTCTGCCTGTGCCCTGGTCACCCGCATGGCCGGCCCGCCCCTTCTGTCGACGCTCGACAGCCCAGCATACATAGATGTCGGGCGACATCTAAGCGGTTGACTTTTTAGATTATGACCATCATCGTAAGGTTCACCGACTGCAGAAAGGGTCAGGCCATGAGTGACACGCATGTGACAGCACCGACTCAGTACATCGAGGTCGACGGCGACCGGTTCGCCTACCGACGCTGGGGCAAGGCTTCCGGCGTCCCGATCTTCCTGATCCAGCACTTCCGCGGGGGAATGGACAACTGGGACCCCCTGCTCACCGACGGCCTGGCCGAAGGCCGTGAGGTCATCCTGTTCAACGGGCGCGGCATCGCCTCGTCATCCGGTACGCCGCGCAACCGGATGGAGGACATGGCCGACGACATCGCCGCGGTCATCCAGGCGCTGGGGCTGGAGCAGGTCGATCTGCTCGGCTTCTCGATCGGCGGTTACCAGGCGGAGGAGGTCGCGCTGCGCCACCCCCAGCTGGTGCGCAAGCTGCTCCTGCTCGGCACCGGCCTCCGGGGCGGGGACCCGACGAGCGACCCCAAGGTGCCTGACTACGCACTGAATCCGGTCCCCACCCTGGAGGACTTCCAGTTCCTGTTCTTCGGCCGCTCGGAAGCCGCGCGCGAAGCGGGCCGGGCTTTCTGGGAGCGACGCCATCAGCGCGCCGACCAGGACACTCCGAGCTCGCCCGCGGTCGCACAGGCGCAGTTCGAAGCGGCTATCGCCTATGCGGAACCGCTGCCGGGCGAGAATCCCTATGCCTACCTGAACGCGATCACCCAGCCGACGCTGGTCCTCAACGGCGAGAACGACGTGATGATCGCCTCGATCAACTCCTGGCACCTCGCCCAGAACATCCCCGACGCCCAGCTGATCATCTACCCAGGCGCCGGGCACGGAGCGCAGTTCCAGTACCCCGAGCGGTTCCTGAAGCACGCTCTTCAGTTCCTCGACGAGTAGCGTCGACGGCACACGTGCCACTCCTGCATGCCGTGACGGTTCGCCAGGTCGACCTGGCGTACCCGCACCGCCGGCCGCGCTGATTGAAGGAGTTCCGAATTTCAAACATCAGTAAACCCGTCACCAAAGTT
>NZ_JBSFWB010000041.1:0-67051 GCF_053592635.1 Streptomyces sp. NPDC002623
ATCGCCACCTGGGCGACGACGAAGGGCGTGGGCAGGCCGGGGAACGGGAAGCGGTGGCGTGCCGCCGCACGGGACCCGGTGGACCGTTACGACGTCTTGACGGTGAAGCCCTGGCCCTTTGCGTAGGTGGTCAGCCGCGACTGCCAGGTGCCGAGCCCGCGGAGGGTGTCGGTCTTGTCGGCGAGGGACTTGCCGACCGTCTCCGTCCAGTCCGTCGCCGCCTGGTCGAGGAACGGCGGCCACTGGAAGGAGGGGTCGACCTCGGTGCTGATGTCGGCGAAGACCTGGTTGACCTTCTGGCCGCCGTAGAAGGCGGGCGCGTCTCCGAGGAAGGAGGCGTCGGCGAGGAGGGCCTTGGTGGCGGGGAAGAAGAACTGCTCGGTGGCGAACATCTTCGCGCTGGCCGGGTCGCTGTTGAGGAACTGCGCGAACATCGCGGCCGCGACGGGGTTCTTGGTGGAGCGGATCACGGCGGTCGTCGAGCCGCCCCAGTTGCCGGAGGAGGGCTTGGACGCGTCCCACTGGGGGAGCGGGGCCGCGCGCCACTTGCCCGAGGTGGCCTTGGCGGAACCGGAGAGGAAGGCCGGGCCCCAGGCCCCGGTGAGCCAGGTGGCGTACTTGCCCTTGTTCAGCGCCGCATACCAGGAGTCGGTGAAGTCCGGCTCCACGCCGATGACTCCCTCCTTGGCGAGGCCACCCCAGTACGCGCCGAGCTTCTTCGACACCGCGTCGTCGACGCTGATGGTGATGTCGCTCTTGCCGGAGGTGACGTACGGCTTGCCGCCCGCCTGCCAGAGCAGGCCGTGCCAGGCGGCGACCTGGTTGGCGGCGAGGTTGGTGAGGTACACGTCCGGGTCGGCCTTGTGCAGTTTGCGGGCCGCGGCGGCGAACTCGTCCCAGGTACCGGGGACGTCGATGCCGTGCTCGTCGAAGATGTCCTGCCGGTACAGCATGCCCATCGGGCCGGTGTCCTGCGGGATCGCCCAGACCTCCCCCTTGCTCCCGCTGACCTGGCCCCAGGTCCAGTCGACGAACGTGGACTTGAGCGCGGAGGCGCCGTACGGCCGCAGGTCGAGGAGGCTGTCGGTGATGGTGAAGGTCGGGATGGCCTGGAACTCCATCTGCACCATGTCCGGGGCGCCGCTGCCGGCCTTCAGCGCGGTGCGCAGCTTGGTGTACTGGGGCGTGCCCTGGCCGGCGTTGACGACCTTGACCTTGACGGCCGGGTACTTGGCCTCGAAGAGCGCGACCTCCTTGTCGATGTTCGGGACCCAGGTCCAGAACGTCAGCTCGGTCGGCGTCTTCATCGCCTTGTCGATGTCGGCCTGGCTCACCGGCTTGCTGGAGCCGGAGGAACTGCCGGAGTCACCGCCGCCGCAGGCGGTGAGCGCGGCGCCGAGCGACAGGGCGCCCGTCGTGGCGAGGAACAGCCGACGGCTCATCGAAGAGGGGTCGGACATGGAGGTGGACGTGTTTCTGGGCATGGTGAACTCCCGCCGGTGGCGAAGGTGACGGCACGCCTGGCAAGGGCGTGCGGAAGCGTGCTGGAGGAGAGGCGTGGACACGCCGACCGGGGCTCTGGAGCCGACGGGGGCCGGGTGCGTGTCCTCGTGGACCGGGGCCGATGAGCGTTCCGTGTGGGGAAGTGGAGGCGGCGGCCGGAGAGGAATGCGGACGGGGCAGAGGCGGAGACCGTGTGGAACGTGGCTCAGCGGCTGCTGGGTTCAGGAGCGTCCCCGCGTCGATCGTGTGGCGGGGGCGTCTGAAGGGGCGGGGCGTGACCGGAGGATGCGGCTCGTCCTGGGATCACACGCGGGCCTGGCGCATATGCTGTCGGGGCTGATCGGGGCTGATCGGGGCTGATCGGGGCTGATCGGGGCTGATCGGGGCTGATCGGGGCTGATCAGTGGTTCAGTGGTGGCTGGGTGGGCCTCCGTTCGGCAGCGGCGGATGGTGTGCCTTTCCGCGGGAACGCGAGGCGGTACGCCGGCCACGAGCCGGAGCCGTCCGGCTCGGCGGAGGCGCGGTGGAGGCCCGCACGATCAGGTCGATCGGTGGGGCGCCGGCGGGCAGGGGGGCCGCGTCCGGGTTCTCGATGGCATGTACGAGTCGCTTGAGCCCCTCCTGCGCCACGGCGTCGAACGGCTGCCGCACCGTGGTCAGCGGAGGAGTCACATACGCGGCGACCGGAATGTCGTCGAAGCCGACGACGCTGACGTCCTCCGGTACCCGCCGCCCGGCCTCCGTCAGTGCGCGGATCAGGCCGATCGCCATGTCGTCGTTCGCGGCGAACACCGCGGTGACGTCATGGTCTTCGGCCAGTTCGAGGCCCGCCCGGTACCCTGACGCGGCCGACCAGTCACCCTCGATGGCGGGCGGCACATCCCGGCCGTGCCTGGTAAGGGTCGCCCGCCATCCCTCGAACCGGTCACGGGCGGCGTACCACCTCTGCGGGCCGGCCAGGTGATGGACCGTCGGATGGCCGAGCTCCAGCAGGTGTTCAGTGGCGGTGTGGGCCATCAGGTCGGCGCCGTCCCCCGCGGTCAGGACCGTGAGTGCGGTGACGGAGGAGGGTGCGCCGAGGACGAGGACCGGAACGTCGATGCGGAGGGAGGAGTCCCCTCCGGCACCGGCTTCGTCGATCGGTTCGGAGATGACGATGCCGTCCACGCCCTGATCGAGGAGCGAGTCCACGGCACCGGCCATGCCCGCCGGGTCGCCTTCCATCGTGTTGACCACGCGCAGCGCGTAGCCCGTGTCCCGGACGACCCGCTCGACACCCATGAGGAGCGAGGCGGGTCCGTACAGGGCGGTGCCCAGGGTCACCACTCCGATGGAGCGGGTACGTCCGGAGGCGAGTGCCCGGGCGGCGTTGTTACGCCGGTACCCGAGCTCTTCGGCGGCTTCGAGAACGCGTCGGCGGACCTCGGCGGAGACGTACTGCTCGTCGTTGAAGACCCTCGACACCGTCTTCTGCGAGACCCCGGCCAGGCGGGCCACGTCCACGCTGCGCGGAGCCGAGGCGTTCCCGCTCCGTGCTGATCCTCGCGTCATGGTGTCTCCCGGTGGCCGGATGTACGAGCCTGATGATGTCAGAACCGCACCTGACTGGCTACGCAGTCATGTCTGCGCTGTCATGTCTACGCAGTCATAAGGCCGCCGTCAAGAGTTCGGAACACATCCGTAACGCAGGCCTGGGACGACGCGGCCCTCACGGTGGGCCGACGCGCGACACCCATGCCTGGGGCGTCACGGTGGCGGGTCGGGTGCCAGCCCTCGCGGGGGACGGCTGCCGGCAGGGCGCGGGTGTAGGGGTGTTCGGGTGCGGTGCAGGCCCATGAGCATCCGCGCGACGGCGGTCTTGCTCGACTCGTTCTGACTGTGGCGTCTCCGGATCATTGACCTCGCGCACCATTGCATGAAGGCTCAGTCCTTGAGAAGGGGAATCCGCTGCGGGTCGATTCCCGTCTCGCCGGCCCGGCGGACCGGACCACGTTCTCCCCATCGAAGAAGACAGAGGAGTTCTCTTGGACACCCCCGTACGGATCGGACTGATCGGCTACGGCTTCGGCGGTCGCGTCTTTCACGCCCCGTTGCTCGCAGCCGCTCCGGAGTACGAGTTCCTGGGTGTGGTCACCGCTTCGCCCGAGCGCCGAGCCCAGGTCGCCCTGGACGTGAGCCGGCCGACGTTCGACTCACTGGAAGATCTGGTCCGTGCCGGCGCCGAGGCGGTCGTGGTCTCCACGCCCGCGGCCACGCACATCTCTTTGGTACGGCTGGCGCTGGAACTGGGCCTGGCCGTCGTCTGCGACAAGCCGTTCGCACTCGACGAGGCCTCGGCGCGTGCGACCGTCGAGTTCGCGGAGAAGCAGGGCCGTCCGCTGACGGTGTACCAGAACCGCCGGTGGGATTCGGACTTCCTCACTCTGCGGACGTTGCTGGACCGCGGCGAAATCGGCACCGTCCTCCGCTATGAGTCCCGGTTCGAGGTCTTCCAGCCCGAGGCGGGTGCTCCTGCCGCGGGCGGCGGCACCCTTGTCGACTTCGGCAGCCACCTGGTCGACCAGGCCTTGGTGCTGTCCGGCCCGGTGGAGCGGGTGTACGCGGAGATGCACCACCGCGATGACGAGGACGGACTCGACGACGACGTCTTTGTGGCCCTGACCCACCGCAACGGAGCGCACTCCCACCTGTGGGGCAGTTGGCGGCAGGGTGCCCCGGGGCCCAGCCTGCGGGTCACGGGGACTACGGGCACCTTTGTCGTCGACCACAGAGACAGCCAGGACCGCGCGCTGATGACCGGTGCGACCCCGCAGTCCGAGGGCGACAGCTGGGGTACCGAGCCCGAAAGCCTATGGGGCCGAGTGCAGCGCGGAGACACCGTCGAGCCCGTTGCCTCGACCCGCGGCAGGTGGGACCTGTTCTATACCGCTTTCGCCGCCGCGGTCCGTGACGAGGGACCTGTTCCCGTCGATCCCTGGGACGCGGTGGCCACCGCCACCGTTCTGGACGCTGCGCGGTCCAGCGCCGGCGACGGCCGGGTGGTGCGCCTGCCTTGACGCAATGCGCCGCGGCGTCCTCGTCGTCCCAGTGCTGTACGCCGTCGATGCGCGACCCTCGGCTGCTTCGCCGCCAACGCCGGGAGCTGATCGCCTCCGCGACCCTGTCCGACGTCTTCTGCACCGGCCACCACTGCGCGGTCACCGCCGACGTCGGCCCCCGTACGACCGTCACGGTCGTCGGTGACGGCGCGGTCGGCCTGTCCGCCGTCCTCGCGGCCAAACGACTCGGCGCCGAGCGGATCATCCTCATGGGCCGGCACAAGGGCCGCACCGACCTGGGCCGGGACTTCGGCGCCACCGACGTCGTGGCCGAGCGCGGCGACGAGGGCATCGAGCGCGTGCGCGAACTGACCGGCGGCCACGGCACGCACACGGTCCTCGAATGCGTCGGCACCCTGCCCGCCCTGCACATGTCGATCGGCACGGTCCGCCCGGGCGGCACCATCAGCCGGGTCGGCGCCCCGCAGTACCCCGAAGTCCCCCTGGGGTTCCCGGAGTTCATGAAGAACATCACGCTCACCGGCGGTGTCGCCCCGGCGCGCGCCTACATCGACGAGCTGCTGCCGGACATCCTGGAGGGCCGGATCGAACCGGGCCGTCTCTTCGACCGCACCGTCGGCCTCGACGCAGTCCCCGACGGCTACCGGGCCATGGCGGGCTTCGAGCAACTGGTGCAGGCCCGCGTCCACGGTCTGTTCGGCCGCCACGGTCGGGCGCTCCGTCCCCGCTCCGCCGCGGGCCGCACATGCGGCGAGATCCCGCAGATGCAGCAGCTCGGCTTCCTCCAGCAGCAGGGCGGAGGCGAGGGCGTCGACCACCGACGGGCTGGGGTTGGTCTCCCGGCCGCGTTCCAGCCGGGTGTAGTAGTCGATGCTCACCCCGGCCAGGGTGGCGATCTCCTCACGGCGCAGGCCCGGCCGGTGAGGATCAGCAGCAGGCTGACACACGGCCCGGCAATCCGTGAGAAGGCGAGTCATCAGGGCCCTGCGTGTACCTGGCACGCCCACAGGCTGGGCGTCCGGGGATAGGTGTCGCGCAGGGTGCGTACGGCGCGGTGCAGGGCCTCGGCCGTGCGGGCGACGTCGAGTGTGCCGTCGTCCCTGTTCAGGGTGTCGTACACGCTGAGCGCGACTTCCGCCCCGATCACGTCGTCGACGTGCCACAGGGAGCCGACGACATGGGGGAATCCGGCCATCTGGAAGGCGCTGACGATGTGGACGGCCTCGTCGGCGAGCTCGGGGCTGGTGCGCAGGGTGTCGCAGGCGGACAGGTAGGCGAGCCGGACCGACGGCAGTCGTAGTCGGGCCAGGTCGCGGACGGTCAGCGGGCGTTCGGTGTGGTCGTGCAGGACGAGGCGGCTGCCGGAGGCGCGTTCCAGGTCGCCCAGGGCGTGGCAGGCGAAGTGGGCGTAGGCGTGGCGGGGCAGGGCCGAGACGACCGCGGAGTGGGTGGCAGAGGCGTCCGCCAGCAGCGTGGCTCGGGGGAGCAGGCGGGCCAGGCGGTCGGCCTCGCGGCGTGCGCCGGGGAGCGGGGCCTGTCCGGCGGCCTGCGCGACGCTGACGACGAGGGTTCCGGTGCCTGCCGGGCGGGCGGCGCGCCCGCGGGCGTGGTGCAGGGCCCGCAGGGTCGGCGTGTACGAGGAGACCACCCGGTCCAGGGCGCCCGGAGCGGCGCCTGCGGGGGCCGCCGCGTGCAGGGGCAGCGTGCCCAGGAGACCGCCGGGCGACCACCACACACGGGTTGCCGCGGGGAGGCGGTCGAGGACCGGGCCGGTGACCGCCTGCCACAGCCAGGCGAGGGTTTCCCTTACGTCCTGCTGCGCGCGCTGCGACTGCTTGCGGGAGGTTCCGGGTGTCTCGATGCGGATCAGCGCGTCCTGGAAGGTCTGCCGACGTGTCGCCGTCGTCCGTGGGTCGAGGCCCGGGAGCGGCACGGCGTCGATGGAGTGCTCGGTGACGACCAGGGCGTCGCTGCCGTACGGCGAGACGTTGACCAGGACCACCGGGCCCGCGGCGGCCGTCGCGCACAGTTCGCGTTCGTCCCAGTCCCGGACCGGACGCAGCAGGCCCAGTTCGGGGTGCTCGGCGCGGATCCGGGCGACGAGGTCGCGCCATTCGGCGGCCAGTCGCTGCCGAAGGTCGGCGCGGGCGTCCTCGGGGCCGGGCGGTCCCTCTTCCAGGAACCCCTGGCTGCCGGTCGCCGTGTCCAGGGCCTCCCGGAGTTCTTCGAAGCGGTCGGCGAGGTCCGGGGCGGCCTCCCGGAGCCGGGTCAGATCGCTGTCGGCGTCGAAGGCGTGGGAGAGGATCACGCCCCTGGCCTGTTCGAGCAGACCGACCGCGAGCCCGGGCCGGCCGCAGCGCACGGCGCAGGCAGCGGCGGCGGCGCCCAGCCCGACGGTACGGCTCAGCAGGAGCTCCTGGTCGTCGCGGACGAGATGACGGGGCGCCACCGAGTGCAGCAGGTCGACCGCCACGACGTAGCCGTCCAGGGCGCCGTCCCAGTCACCCAGTTCCGCCCGGACGTCGCCCCAGGTCCGTGCGGCGTCCAGGCGCAGGGCGGGCGGGCACTGCTGTTCCAGGGCCGCTTCCTGGAACCGCTCGGCCGCTTCGACCAGATCGGCCGGGCGGCGACGGCGGCGGGACCCCACATCGCGCAGGGCGTGGCCGAGGTTTGCCAGGCGCTGGGTGCGCGTGGGGTGGCCGGGCGGGGTGGCCTCGACCGCCCGGCGGTACAGCGCGACCACGTCGTCCCGGCCGGCCGACGACAGCAGGGAGCGGGGGCTCAGGAGCCGCGCGCCCGCGGCCACCGTGAGGGCACCGGGCAGGTGGGGGGAGTTCGGGGGCAGCGCCTCGATCACCGCGTCGGTCAACTCGCGGGCCTCGCGGGCCTCGCCGATCCGCATCGTCCTCGAGACGCGGATCATCAGGGCGACGGCGAGGTTGTGGCGGCGCCGGGGCAGCATCGGGTCGCCCTGCGGGGTGAGGGCGAGCGCTTCCCTCAGGAGCCGTACCGCCTCGTCGAGTCGGGCGACCGGGTCGGGGACCCGCTCGAAGCCCGCCATGAGGCTGAGCCCGGTCGAGCTCAGCAGCGCCGCCCGGTGCGCCGGGCCCATGCCGGGCAGCTCGAAGGCCCGTCGCCGGGACTCCTGGGACTCCCGCAGGTCGTCGCCGTCCTCGGTCAGCAGGTGCCGCAGACTCAACGCGGCACCGAGGTTGAGCAGCCGCAGTCCGAGCGACCCGTGCCCCTCCCGGGTGAGTGCCACCGACTCCCGATGAGCCAGCACCGCCTCGTTCAACTCCTCCGGCCTTCCCGAGCGTTGATAGCAGGCGGCCAGCACCAGGCCCAGGTCGTCGAGCGCCGCGGGACGGTCCGGGTGGCCCGGCGGCATGAGCGCCTCGGCGTGCCGCAGCCGGCGCAGCGCCTCGTCCAGATCCGCCCCGTTCGCTTTCGGGTCGAGCAGGTAGCGGTTGTACAGGGCCATCGCGGGAGCGATGAGCGGCAGTCGCGGGCCGTCCGCCGCCTCCGCGGAGGCCAGGGAGCGGTCGGTGAGATCGAGCGCCGCGTCCAGATCGGCCTGGGAGCCGGTCGCGACGGAGCGGGCGCGCAGAGCGTTGCCCAGCGCGTTGCGCAGGGCGGCGGTCTCTCCCGGATTCCCTGTTGCCCGCAGCGCCCCGGTGAACACAGCGATCGCCTCGTCCAGATCCGCCACGCGGCCGGTGTGCTGCGACCTCAGGACGAGCGCCATGCCCAGGTCGTGGCCCGCCGCCGCGGGTCCCCTCGGATGGCCGGCGACGGCCCGGCGGCACACGTCCACCGCCTCGTCGCACTGCTCGGGCGTCGCCCCCTCCACGTGTCGCAACAGCAGCAGCGCTGCCCCCAGGGCGCTGAAGCAGTGTGGCAGATGCGGGTCGCCGGGCGGCAGCCGGTCCAGTACGTCCCGTGCGATGCCCACCGCCATGTGCAGGTCCTCGGCATCGTGCGAGTCCAGGTAGCGGTCCAGGAGCCGGCGGCCCAGAGCGTCGAGAACGAGGGGCCGTTCGGGGGAGTCGGCCGGGATCCGCCTGAGGGCGCCGCGGACGAACCGGACCGGATCCGCTTCCGCCAGGTCCCCGAACGGCCAGGTCGTCCCCGCGAGGGTCACGATGGCGGTCACACCTCTGAGCAGGCTCGGGAACCAGGGGTCGTACTCCGGCGTCGCGAGGACGGCGAGGCTGCCGAGCCCGATCGCGGTGGCGAGCTGAGTGTCGCGCGAGGGCGCCAGGGCGGCCATCAGCACGGCTGTCTCGTGGAGCCGGCGGTCGGCCTCGGAGGCGTCCGGCGGCGGGTTGTGCTGCCGTCCCTCCACCACGATCTCGAGCGCGGCGACCTGGGCCGCCCACTCGTCGGGACCGTCCGCGTTCGCCGGGTCGGGGTGCATGGCGGGATCGTTGGACGCGTAGCCCGCCGCCAACTCCGGTGGCACCAGCCCCGGATCGGCGACCCACACCGGGTAGAGCAGCGTCCCGGCCATGCACCCGTGGACGGCGCCACCATCTCCCGGGTCGGCCATCGCACGGGCGACGCAGAGCCAGCCGGCCGCGTGCCGGGCCTCCATGTCGGTCCTCGTGTCGCAGGTCCGTAGCAGTCCCCGGAGTTCGGCATCCGCGAAGGGACCGAACACCACGTCCGGGTCCACACCCCCGTCCGCCGTATCGGCCCGGCCGAGGCGCACGCGAACCGCCTGAAGGAACCACTCCCGGTCGTACCTCACGCCTTCGCTCCCCCCGGCCGTCGCCTCCGACGACGCGTCAACTCACCGTCAACTGTGCCTGATCTGCGGCACACTTGGACCATGACTGCATCTCCCGACCTCCCTCAGCCCGACCGCAGGGCGGCGGCGCTGTGCGCGCTGCTCGGCTCGCCGGAGGACCTGCGGCAGCCAGGGGTCCGGGAGACGGCCGGGCGGGCACGGGACTTGCTGCGGTCAGGCGCGGGCTCCGACGAACTCACCGCCTGCTTCCGTGCCCTGGACATGCTGCTGCGCCAGACCGGGGACGCACGCGGGCTGGTCAACGAGTCCCGGGGCGGGGAAGTCCCCGGCATCACGCCCCACATCAAGGTGGCCCTGTGCCCGGGACCGGCCCGGTGCACCCGCGTCGAACGGGCCCGCGACCTGCTCCCGGCCCCGCACTGCGCCGTCAACGACACCCGTATGCGCAAGGGCCGACTGGGCCCCGCACAGTGACGCCGCCCGCATGAACCCTCTCCTCGCCACCCTGGGCGGCAAACTCACCGAGCGCTGGCTGAACCTGCTGGTCCTCCCCGGCGCGCTCTTCCTCGCCGCCACGGCCGTCGGCACCACCCTGGGTCACCGCCACTGGAACGACATCGACCGGCTGCGCACCACCCTGGACGACCTCGCCGCCCGCCCGGTCCTCGACCGCACCGGGACCGCCGCACTCCTGGTCGCCCTCGTCCTGCTCACCGCGACCGCGGCCTCACTCGCCGCGCAGTTCCTCGGCGGCGTGATCGAGCAGTACTGGTTGCGCTTCGCCCGTGACCCGCTGTCGCACGCCCTCGTCGACCGGCGCAGGCGGAAGTGGGAACGCCAGGAGCAGGAACTCAATGCGGCCTACCCCGTCACCAGCACCGATGCCGAAGGCGGCGACGTTGCGCAGATCCAGGCCCTCATCGACGCCCGCAACCGCGTGGCGCTGCGCAAACCCACCCGCCCCACCTGGTACGGCGACCGCATGCAGGCGACGGCAGACCGGGTGGAGGCCGCCTACGGCGTGGACCTGGCCGCTCTCTGGCCCCGCCTGTGGCTGATCCTCCCCGAACCCGCCGTACGCCACATCCAGTCGGCGCACGACTCCTTCAGCGCCGCCGCCCGCCTCGCCGCCTGGGCCGTGGGCTACGCCCTGCTCGCCTGCTGGTGGTGGCCGGCCGCGCTGGTCGCCGTCGGCTGCGCGGCGGTCGCCCGCTCCCGCGCCCGTGAGGCACTGGACGCGCTCGCCGGGCTCATCGAGGCGGCCGTCGACGTTCACGGCCGGGAACTGGCCGGGCGGGTCGGTCTGATCGGGACGGACTCGACGGGGCCGCTCGGCCATGAGACGGGGGACCGGATGTCGGAACTGTTCAGGAAGGCCGAGTGAGAGCGCGGGCGACATCTACGGTACGGATGGCGTCCGGCACCGGATAACCGCTCAGTCGGTGAGACCCAGTGCCCCCGCTGCCTGGATCGCCAGCCAGACCTCGGCCAGTGCCCCCGTCGACGTCAGGTCGCGCTGGGCGAGAGCGCCGAAGCGGCGTAGCCGGTAGGCGAGGGTGTTCGGATGGATGTGGAGCGCCGCCGCAGCCGTCTCGGTACGGCGGTCGCGCTCCATCCAGGTGCGGGCGGAGACCAGCAGCTGCGAGTCATGGGCCTCGTCGTAGCGCAGGACCTCGCCGAGCACGTGCTCGACCAGTGCGGTCAGGACGGCGGGGTCGTCGGGCAGCCACCGGCCTGTCGAGTCGTCACCGTACCGGACGACGGGGCGGCCCGACTCCACGGACTTGGAGACCGCCCAGAGCGCCTCTCGCTGGGCGACCTTCAGTGCCGCGCCCGGCAAGAAGGGGCGGCTCATCCCGGCGGCCACGACCGGCAGCTCACCGACGGCCGCCGCCAGCTCCGGCGCTCCCAGGATGTAGCGGTCCTCGCCCCGGGTGAGCAGCAGATAGGGATGGTCCTCCAGGCAGCGCAGCAGCGCCTCGTCGGTGGTGTGGCGCACCACGAGAAGCACGGTGTCGCCCTCGATCGCGTGCCGGGCGAGCCGGCGGCGTGCCGTCTCCGGGTCGAGCACCTCCTGGAGGAGTTCGGCCAGCGTCTCCGCGCCCTCGCGGCGCAGCGTCTCGCGTTCGTTGCGCACCATCGCCAGCCGCAGTGCCGCCACGGTGGCGATGTGCTGGGCGACGGCGAGTCCCGCGGGCTGTGCGCCCTGACGCTCGTACGCGACGAGAAAACCGGCCGGGCCGCCGGGAGCGGGGACCGGCAGGACGAATCCGCCGGGGATGGTCGGGGGAGCGTCGACGGAGGCGGGCAGGACGGCGGGATCCGGCGCGGGAACGCCGGGCAGGAGGGGGCGGCCCTGCGGCGTGCAGAGATAGACGTCGTAACCCGACAGGTCTTCGAGGCGGCGCAGCAGGGTCGGCGTGTCGAGGTCCTCGGCGACCAGCCAGCGCAGCGCTCCGAACACCTGGAGCTGCGCGCCCAGCCGATGCCGGGCGTCCTCGTGGACCGTGGCCGCGACTTCCTGGGCGACAGCGATGAACGGGACGGCGAGCGGCACTTCGAGGACCGGGAAGCCCCGCTCCTCCGCCGCGCGGAGGAACGCGTCGTGCAGCGGGGGCATGTGCAGCTGCGCGGAGAGCGCGAGAGCGGACACCCCGGCGTCGTCCAGCCGCTCCAGATAGGCGCGCTGTCCGGCCGCGGTACGGGGGATCGCCAGACCAGTCGTCATGATCACCTCGGCTCCCAGGAGCCAGGGCGTCGGATCGGCGAGCTCGCTGGCGTGTGCCCAGGACACGGACCGGTTCAGACCGCCGCTGCCTGCCTTCACGGAGAGCTGGAGCGCCGGGAAGGAGAGCAGGTCCCCGACGGTGAGTTTGTTGCTGGCCACACAAAACAGCGTACGTCTCCGTGATGGACACAATTGTCGCTGGTCGTCGGCGGGCCACACACTGTGTAACCGTCCCCCCTGCATGAACGGAAGGTGGAGCGCCCGTGACGACCTCGATCACCGAAATCGAGACCTATGGAGTCGAGCGGATCCCGGACGAGGACCGCACGGCCCGCCCGATCGATCTGTTCCGGCTCGCCTTCGGCGGTGCCAACACCTTCGCGACCTGTGTGCTGGGCGCCTTCCCGATCCTCTTCGGCCTGTCCTTCTGGCAGGGGCTCGCGGCGACCGTCCTCGGCCTCGTCGCGGGTGCGCTGCTGCTGGCCCCGATGGCACTGTTCGGCCCCGCCAACGGCACGAACAACGCCGTCTCCTCCTCCGCGCACCTGGGTGTGCACGGCCGGGTCGTCGGCTCGTTCCTCTCCCTGCTCACCGCCGTCGCGTTCTTCTCGATCTCGGTGTGGTCCTCGGGGGACGCCCTCGTCGGCGGCGCGCACCGGCTCGTCGACGTCCCCGAGTCGGACGTCACCTACGGCATCGCGTACGCGATCTTCGCCGGGCTCGTCCTGGTCGTCTGCATCTACGGCTTCAAGTTCATGCTGCTGGTCAACAAGATCGCGGTGCTGGCGGCGTCGGCCCTCTTCGTGCTCGGCGCCTTCGCCTTCGCGGGCGACTTCGACCCCGGCTACGCGGGAGCCTTCGCTTCCACCGCCGACCCGCTGTTCTGGCCGTCGTTCATCGGCGCCGCGCTGATCGTGCTGTCCAACCCGGTCTCCTTCGGCGCGTTCCTCGGCGACTGGTCCCGCTACATCCCGGCCGGGGCCCCGCGCCGCCGCGTGATGGGGGCCGCTTTCCTCGCCCAGATCGCCACCCTGCTGCCGTTCCTCTTCGGCCTGGGCACCGCGTCGATCATCGCGCAGAAGGCCGCGCCGTACGTCGACCCGGCCGCCCCCAACTACGTGGGCGGACTGCTCGCGATCTCGCCCGGCTGGTACTTCCTGCCGCTCTGTCTGATCGCCCTGATCGGCGGCCTGTCCACCGGCACGACGTCCCTGTACGGCACGGGTCTCGACTTCTCGAGCGTCTTCACGCGCTTCAGCCGCGTCCAGGCCACCTTCTTCATCGGCGCCCTGTCCATCGCGTTCATCTTCGTCGGCCGCTTCGCGCTCAACCTCGCGCAGTCCATCTCCACCTTCGCCACGCTGATCATCACCTGCACCGCACCGTGGATGATCGTCATGACGCTCGGCTATGTCACCCGGCGCGGCTGGTACGACGCGGAGGCGCTGCAGGTCTTCAACCGCCGTCAGCGCGGTGGCCGCTACTGGTTCACGCACGGCTGGAACTGGCGCGGCATGTCCACCTGGCTCGTCTCCGCCGTCGTGGCGCTCCTCTTCACCAACCTCCCCGGCCAGTTCGTCGGCCCACTGGGCGACCTCGCGGGCGGCACGGACATCTCGCTGCCGGTCGGCCTCGGCCTCGCCGTCGTGCTCTACCTGGCCCTGCTCACCCTGTTCCCCGAGCCGCGCGAAGTGTACGGACCTGCCGGACCCCGCTTCGTCCGGGCGTCGGACGCCCCGGTGCCGCCCATCACCGGCGGGGACGAGGAGACCGTCCCCGAGCCCGCCCTGGCCAAGTGACACCTGTGACCCGCGCAAGGAGCCGAGCATGAGCACCACCACCGTCCAGGAAGTCCGGACCGCCGCGGACGCACTCGTCGCAGCCTTCGCCGAGGGCCGCCTCGACGACTACTTCGACGCCTTCGCCCCCGACGCGACCTTCGTCTTCCACACCACCCCGCAACGGCTCGGCTCCACGGCCGAGTACCGCGCACTGTGGCAGCGGTGGGTGGCGGAGGACGGCTTCCGCATCCTCGGCTGCACCTCGTCCGCCCAGCTGATCCAGCCCTTCGGCGACACCGCCGTCTTCAGCCACGACGTGGAGACCCGGATCTCCACCCACGCCGGCGAGGAGACGGTCCAGGAGCGCGAGACCATCGTCCTCGCCCGCGCCGAAGGGGGTCGCTGGGTCGCCGTACACGAGCACCTTTCCGCCCGCACCGCCGCCTGACCAGGAGAGACGTCCATGAGTACCACCTTCCGCAACTACATCGACGGTGCATTCGCGGACGCGGCGGACGGCCGCACACTCGACGTGGTGGACCCCACCACCGGTGACGTCTACGCGACCTCCCCGCTCTCCGGCGCGCCGGACGTCGACGCGGCGATGGCGGCCGCGGCCGCCGCGTTCCCCGTCTGGCGCGACACCACCCCGTCCGTACGGCAGCGCGCCCTGCTGAAGATCGCCGACATGATGGAGGCACGGGCCGACGAACTGGTCGCCGCGGAGAGCCGGGACACCGGCAAGCCGCTCCACCTCACCCGCAGCGAGGAACTCGCCCCCGCCATCGACCAGGTCCGCTTCTTCGCGGGCGCGGCCCGGATGCTGGAGGGCCGCTCGGCCGGCGAGTACATGGAGGGGATGACCTCCATCATCCGCCGCGAGCCGGTCGGCGTGTGCGCACAGGTCGCGCCGTGGAACTACCCCCTGCTGATGGCGGTCTGGAAGTTCGCCCCGGCGCTCGCGGCGGGCAACGCGGTGGTCCTCAAGCCCTCGGACACCACCCCGGCCTCCACGGTGCTGCTAGCTGAGATCATCGGCGGTGTCCTGGCGGAGCTGGGGCTGCCTCGTGGCATCTTCAACGTGGTCTGCGGCGACCGCGAGACCGGCCGCCTGATGGTGGAGCACCCGACCCCCGCGATGGCCTCCATCACCGGTTCCGTGCGCGCCGGCATCCAGGTCGCCCAGAGCGCGGCCAAGGACGTCAAGCGGGTCCACCTGGAGCTGGGCGGCAAGGCCCCGGCCGTGGTCTTCGAGGACGCCGACCTGACGAAGGCGGTCGAGGACCTGGTGGTCGGCGGATTCTTCAACGCCGGCCAGGACTGCACGGCCGCGACCCGCGTCCTGGTCCACGAGTCGGTCCACGACGAGTTCGTCGCCGCCCTCGCCAAGGCCGCGGCCGACACCAGGACCGGACAGCCGGACGACGAGGACGTGCTGTACGGACCGCTCAACAACGCGGGCCAGCTCGCCCAGGTCAGCGGCTTCATCGAGCGCCTCCCCGAGCACGCCAGGGTCGAGGCGGGCGGCCACCGGGTCGGCTACAAGGGCTACTTCTACGCCCCGACCGTGGTCTCCGGCCTCCGCCAGGACGACGAGATCATCCAGAACGAGGTCTTCGGCCCGGTCATCACCGTCCAGTCCTTCACGGACGAGGCCCAGGCCGTGCAGTACGCCAACGGCGTCGACTACGCGCTGGCCTCCTCGGTGTGGACCAAGGACCATGCGCGGGCGATGCGGATGTCGAAGAACCTCGACTTCGGGTGTGTGTGGATCAACACCCACATGGCACTCGTCGCCGAGATGCCGCACGGCGGCTTCAAGAAGTCCGGATACGGCAAGGACCTCTCCGCGTACGGCTTCGAGGACTACACGCGGATCAAGCACGTGATGACCTCGCTCTGACATCCGGGAATGCGTCGCCCACCTTGGCTCTGCACCGGGCAGGCGACGTATTCAGGTCCGGCGCCTACCGCCGGACAGGGGCTGCTCCCAGGAGGTCGTCACCCTCCTGGGAAAGCAGCGGGTCCGGTTGTCGTTACTCGACGCCGAGACCGGCGTCGTCGACCGTGGTCTTGCCCGCGGCCTTGAGGACCTTGTTGAGCGGTGCGAGGTCGTAGATGTCCTTCAGGTCGGGCTTCTCCAGGAGACCGGCCTTGACCGCGTGCTCCGCCTCGGTGTTGAGGGTGGAGGCCAGCGGGTCGTCGAGGAAGGTGATGGACTTCCAGGCCGGGTCGATGACGTCGGCGGGCAACGCCTTGCCCGACAGCTTCTCCAGCGCCGCGTTGGCGGACGTCTTGGCCTTCTCCGGGTTGGCGTTGATCCACTCGTTGGTCTTCACGGAGCCGCGCAGTACGGCCTCGACGACGTCAGGGTGCGCCTTGAGGAACTTCTGCGACACGATGATGTTCGTGATCACGAACTTCTTGTCGGGCCACAGCGTCGACTCGTCGAGCAGCACCTTGCCGCCCTCGGCGACCAGCTTGGAGGCGGTCGGCTCCGGCACCCAGGCGCCGTCGATGGAGCCGGACTTGTAGGCGTCCGGGGTGACCTTGTTGTCCGTACGGACGACGGAGACGTCGCCCTGGCCGCTCTGCGCGTCGACCTTCCAGCCCTTCTCCGCGATCCAGTTGAGGAACGCGACGTCCTGGGTGTTGCCGAGCTGCGGGGTGGCGATCTTCTTGCCCTTGACGTCGTCCAGGGACTTGATCTTCTTCGGGTTGACGACGAGCTTCACACCACCGGAGGCGGAACCGCTGATGATGCGCAGGTTCTTGCCGTCGGACTTGGTGTAGCCGTTGATGGACGGGGAGGGGCCGATCCAGCCGATGTCGATGGAGCCGGCGTTCAGCGCCTCGATCTCGGACGGGCCGGCGTTGAAGGTGGCCGCCTTGATGGTGGTGCCGCCGAGCTCCTTCTGGAGCAGGCCCTCCTGGACGCCCACCAGAGCGGTGGCGTGTGTGAGGTTGGGGAAGTAGCCGATCTTCACTTCGTCGGCGGAGAGCTTCTTGGCGCCTGCCGCGACCTCGGCCTGCTTGCCGTCGTCGGTGGACTCGGAACCGTAGCCGCAGGCGGTGAGCAGGAGGGGGAGCGCGGCTATGACGGCGGTGATGCGCAGGGCGGTGAGCGGTCTCGCGGCAGACACAGAGGTGTCCTCTCAGGGATGGGCGATCAGGGATGGGCGATCAGGGATGGGCGATCAGGGACGTGCGAAAAGTGAGGTGCGAAAAGTGAGGGCGTCCGACCCACCAGGCCGGCCACACCCGCCGACGAGGTCGAGCGGCGGTGAGGCAGGGCGACGGCGACGGTTCGGGGAGCGTCAGGTTCTGTGGCCTCGGAGGGGCCGACAGATGGCACTGGACGTACGACCGAGGTCGATGTGACGACGCGAGGTCAGCAGGGGCAGCACGCGGCCGACGTGGTCGAACGCTCTCATGGCCACCCCCGCGGATCCCTAGTTTTCCTACCTGGATGATGGGGATCGTGGCAGAAGGTGGCGTCCATCCCAAGAGGGTGTTCGTATGACGGACACAACCTTCTCGCTCTGTGAGATCAGTTGTGTGTGGCCCGGCGGATCAGGGGTTGACCCACGCGCCTGGGGCGTTGGTCAACGTGCAGACATCGGGGGGCAGTTGGGCCGATGCGACGTCGGCGAGCGACACGCCTTCGAGGATCTCGCGCACGTTGGACCGCAGTGCGATCCACAACGGGAGCAGCGACTCGGCGGGGCCGGTGTAGGACAGATCCGGCGGGCGGACCCCGCGTACCGAGACCAGTGGTCCGTCCACGGTGCGGATGACGTCGGCGATGCTGATGGAGTCGGCCGGCCTGGCCAGCCGGTAGCCGCCGTTGCCGCCGCGCCGGCTGAGCACGAGACCGGCTCGGCGCATGTCGTTGAGGATGCTTTCGAGGAACTTGTGCGGGATGTCCTGGGCGTCGGCGATGGCCTCGGCCTTCAGTGGCCCGTCGTCCCGTGACGCGGCGAGCTGCAGCGCGGCACGTACCGCGTAGTCCGCCCTGGCTGAGATCCGCATGTGCGCATTATCCCGTACCGATGTGGTGGAGGGCGCGCCCTCGACGCCGGTGGTCAGACGGGCAGGACGAACGGAGGGTGTGCGCCGTTGAGGAAGTAGTCCCCGACGTCGCGGAGCCGGTGGGCGACGGGCTCGTACAGGGTGTGGGTCCGCGCGTTGCGCCAGAAGCGGTCGAAGCCCAGCCGTGAGGACGCGGAGCGGGGCCCGACGATGTCGAGGGCGCGGGCGGTGGACTCCTGTGCGGCCCTGGAGGCGGCGGCTTCGGCCATGGTCACGAGGACCGAGATGTCCGCGTACTCGTCGTAGGTGAGGTCCGGGCCGTGTGCCAGCCCGGCGTGCACGGCTTCCAGCGCTTGCCCGGAGAGTGCGGAGGCGGCCCGGGCGAGGACGGTGAGTTCGCCGTAGACGGTCAGCGTCTGCGGGTCCTGGGGAGAGCCGACCGGCCAGGCCGGATGCCAGGGGGAGTGGCCCGCCCTGCTGTACTCACGCGCCTCGGCGAGCACTCCCTCGGTCATGCCGAGAAGGAGCTGGACGGAAAGGAGGCGTCCGATCGGCGATATGAGAGCGACCAGGGGCGACAGGACGTCCTCGTCCGCGGACAGGGAGCCGAGTACGTCGTCGGCGGCGACCGGCACGGAGTCGAACTCCACGCTGCCCCCGGCTGCGAGCCGCTGGCCGAACGTGTCGACGTCGCCGTCGATCCGCACGCCGGGATGGGCCGGATCGACGGCGACGGCGAGTGGTTCGCCGGTGCCGGCCCGCTCGGCCCGCACGACGAGGCGGTCGGCGACCAGAACCCCCGTGGCGTAGCTCTGCCGACCGTCGAGCACATGGCCCCGAGCCTTCCTGGTCAGCGCCAGGGGCAGCTCCTGTCGGGCGAGACTGCCACCCCAACACCACTGCTCCGCCGCGGACTTCTGCTCGAACCGGGCGGCAACGGCGGGCTCGGTGAAGAACCGGGCGCTCCACGACAGGAAGTAGTGGCAGCCGAGCAGTTGACCGATGGCGCCGTCGGCGGCGGCGATCTCCCGGACGACGGCGTAGGCCGTGCGCCAGTCCGCGCCGCCGCCCTCGAACTCGCTCGGGAGGAGGAGCGTCAGCAGTCCCGCTTCGCGCAGTCGAGACACCTCGTCGAACGGGGTCTTGCCCGCGTGCTCCCTGGCCACCGCGTCCGTGGCCAGGTCGTCCGCCGTCTCGCGGGCCACCTGCAGCCAGTGCGCGCGGCCGGGGCCCGTCCGGGCGGATTCCGAGGCGGGTCCGGACGGCGCAGTGGCAACGCCCATGGCGGTGGTCTCCTCACGGTCGGCGGCAGAGTCACGTCCCCACCCGATGGAGTGAATCGTTGCTGCCTGTGGGGCATGTGCATCATCCTCGGCACCCGCCGGGCAGGCCGTCAACTCTTTCCTAGTAATTCGATAGGAAATATAGGGAACGCAACGCCGTGGGGACAAGTCCCGGACGTCTCGACAGGGTTGCGGGCACCCTCGGCTCAGTCGACGAACAGTCCCCGCGCCGCGGCCCGCGCGTCGAACTCCTCCAGGTGGGCCTGGGCGTCCGGCAGGGCGTCGCACATCGCTTCCAGGAGGACCTGCCCCAGCAGCATGGGGGCGCTCACGGTGTCGAACACCAGGCCCGTCCCCACGGCCGCCGGCAGGAGCAGATCGCTGTGCGCCGCCACCGGGGCGAACGTGCCGTCGGCGATCGTCACCACGGTCAGCCCCGTGGCACGGGCGTGGCTGAGCGCGGCGAGGATCTCGCGCGGGTGGCGGGGCAGCGCGAAGCACAGCAGCGCGCTCGCGCCCGCGTGCCGGGCCGCATCGACACGGTCGGCGAGCAGGGAACCGCCCTCGTCGAGCAGGCGCACGTCGGGGTGGACCTTCGCGGCGAAGTAGGCGAAGCCCCGCGCCGGAGCGGCGGAGGCGCGCAGCCCGAGCACCGGCAGCGGCCGGGAGGCGGCGAGCAGCCGACCGGCGCGCTCCACGGGCCCCGGATCCGCGAGCAGGGACGCCAACTGCCGCAGGTTGTCGATCTCGGCCCGCACCGCCTGCTGGTACGGGTTGCTCGGCTCCTGGTCCAACGGGGTTCCGGGGGGCGCGAGTTGTCGCACATGGCTGCGCAGCCCCGGATATCCGTCGAAGCCGAGGGCGATCGCGAAACGGGTCACCGACGGCTGGCTCACACCGGCCAGTTGAGCCAGTTCCACGCTCGACAGAAAGGGCACGTCCGCCGCGCGCCGCACCAGGCAGTGCGCGATGCGACGCTGCGTCGGGGTGAGCCGACGGCCCTCGAAGAGCTGGTGCAGCCGTGCGGAGGCGCCGACACCCGCAGGTATGTCGGTGCCGGCGCCTTCACTCATCTGCTTCCCCCAGCTGTTGCGTTGCCGAACCGGCCCGACCGTGTGGTCGGCATCGCCGAACCCGTCAGCTCACGAGGCCGGCCTTCGTCAGCCACTCCTTCGCGACCGTGGCGGCGTCCTCCTTGTCGTTGACGAGCTTCTTCATCATGTCCTGCAGGTCGGCGGTGGTGAGCTTGGCGGAGACGCCGTTGAGCGCCGCCTTGGCCGTGTCGTCGACCGCGGACTTGTAGACGAGGGGCGTGACGTTCTGCGAGGAGAAGAGGTTCTTCGGGTCCTCCAGCACCACCAGCTTGTCCTCGACGATGGCCGGGTCGGTCGTGTAGATGTTGGCGGCCTGCACCTTGTCGTCCTTCAACAGCTTCAGCAGGGTGCTCTGGGCACCCGCGTCGAGCGGCTGGAACTTCCCGAACTCGACGCCGTAGACCGTCTTCAGGCCGACTCCGCCCTGGGTGCGGGTCTTGAACTCCGAACCGGCACCGATGGTCATGTCCTTCGCGACCGGCTTGAGGTCGGCGAGGGTCTTGAGGTTGTACTTGGCGGCGGTCTCCGCGGTGACCGTGACCGAGTCCTTGTCCTGGGCCTCGGCCGAGTCGAGGATCTCCACCGACGACGGGAGCTTCTGCTTCAGCTCGGCGTTGATCTCCTCGGTGCCGGTCGCGGTGCTCGTCTTGTCGACCGCGACGGCCAGCAGAGCGCCGTTGTACTCGGGGAAGACGCTGATGCCGCCCTTGACGATCTGGTCGTAGTAGACCTCACGCGCTCCGATGTCGAACTTGCGCGTCACCTTCAGGCCCTTGGCCTCGAGCGCCTCGGCGTAGATCTCGGCGAGCAGCTGGTTCTCGGGGAAGTTCGCCGAGCCGACGACGAGGGTCTTGCCGTCGGCGGCGGCGCTGCTGCCGCCCGCCAGCGGATTGCTGTCGCTGTCGCCGCCATCGCCGCAGGCGGTCAGCGAGAAGGCGGCGATCAGGCCGAACGCGGCGGCGCGGTACACAGCTCTCTTGGGACTCATGGGTGTTTCCTTTCTCAGGGCACGGAAGGCACGGAGGGCACGGAGGCCCGCAGGGCTGGGAAGCTCGGGAAAGCTCGGGCTCGGAAGAACTCGGGCTCGGAAGGACTCAGGATTTGGACGCCGACACCCGCAGGCCCGGCGAGACGACGACGCGCCGCAGCGCGGTGAAGACGATCTGGACGACGAGCGCCAGGAGGACGACGACGGCGGAGCCGCCGATGACGAGCTGGTAGTCGTTGCGGGAGAGCCCGTCGACGATGAAGCGGCCCAGGCCGCCGAGGCCGGGGTAGGCCGCGACGGTCGCGGTGGCCACGACCTGGATCGCGGCGATCCTGAGGCCGAGGAGGATCAGCGGCAGTGCCATCGGCACCTCCACCCGTACCAGGACCTCCCACTCGGTCATGCCGACCCCGCGGGCCGCGTCCCGGGTGGCGGGGTCCACGCCCCGGACGCCCTCGAAGGTGTTGATGAGGATCGGCGGGACCGCGAGCGCGACCAGGGCCACCAGCACCGGCGTGGTGCTCAGTCCGGCGAGCGTGACGACGAGGACCACCAGGCCGAAGGTGGGGATGGCCCGCGCGAGATTGGCGACGCTGGCGACGGCGAACGCGCCGCGCCCGGTGTGCCCGACGAGCAGCCCGAACGTCAGCCCGATGAGGGCGGCGAAGAGCAGCGACACACCGCTGTAGGTGAGGTGTTCCAGGAGCCGGTGGGGAATGCCGTCGTCGCCGTGCCACTGTTGCGAGGCGGCCAGCCATTCCCCCACGAGCCGGACCTGGTTGAGGAAATCGTTCATGACGACGTCACCTTGCTCCGGGACCACGGGGTGAGCAGTCGCTGCGCGAGGACCAGCAGGGCGTCCGTGGTGAGCGCGAGCAGCATGATCAGCGCGATCGCGGTCACGATCGGGGTCGGGAAGTCGAGCTGGAGGCCCCGGGTGATGTAGTAGCCGAGGCCGCCCTGTCCGATCAGCTGGCCCACGGCGACCAGGCTGATGGAGGAGACGGCGGCGACGCGTACACCGGCTATGACGACGGGTACGGCTATCGGCAGTTCGACCTGGACGACCCGGCGGACCGTGCCGAATCCCAGCGCGGTGGCCGCCTGCCGGACCGGTTCGGGGACCGAGGCGAGGCCGTCCACGACGTTGGGCACCAGAACCGACAGTGTGTACAGCGTCAGCGGGATCATCACCGTGCGTTCGGTCAGCCCCGTGTAACGCACGAAGATCATGAACAGGGCCAGCGACGGTATGGAGTACAGGATGTTGGTCACGGTCAGCACCGGCGGGTACAGCCAGCGCCAGCGATGACACGCGATCCCCAGCGGCACCGAGATGATCAGCCCGAACAGCACCGGCAGCAGGCCCAGTCGCAGATGCACGCCGGTGTAGTCGGCCAGCTCGCCGGCGTGATCGCCGATCCACTGCCACCTGACCAGCGGCTCACCGTCTCTCATCGGTCATCACCGTCGGCCTTCGCGTCGTTGGCCGTCGCGCTGTCCGTCTCTGCGCCGTCCGGCGTGACGGCCGCCGGCTCGGCGACCTCGGCGGCCGTCACGGCGGACAGCTCATGGGCGTCCGCGACGCCGACGACCGCGCCGTCCGCGTCGACCCCCACCGCGAGCCGGGCGGGCGACAGGAGGGCGGAGTCTAGGGCGGCCCGTGCCGAGTCGTCGACGAGGCTGAACGTGTGGCCGAGGGGGGCCAGCGGTGCATCCGCCAGCGTGCCGCTCTCGGGCAGCTTGTCGGCCGCGGCCCAGCCGAGCGGTCGTCGGTCGTCGTCCACGACGAGTAGCCAGGCCTCGCCGGCCGCCCGGGCCTGGGCGACGGGAGCGGTGGCCGTCAGGACCGGACCGTGGCGCAGCGGCACCTCGGCGGCCTTGACGAAGGACAGCCGGCGGATGCCCCGGTCCTGCCCCACGAACCCGGCCACGAACGCGTCGGCCGGGTGGGCCAGCAGCCGCTCGGGGGTGTCGAACTGGGCGAGCTTTCCGCCGGTCCGGAACACCGCGATGTTGTCGCCGAGTTTGATCGCTTCGTCGATGTCATGGGTGACGAACACGATCGTCTTGTGCAGCTCCTTCTGCAGCCGGATGAACTCCGCCTGCAGCTCCGCCCGGACGATCGGGTCGACCGCGCTGAACGGCTCGTCCATCAGCAGCACGGGCGGGTCGGCGCCCAGCGCTCTGGCCACCCCGACGCGCTGCTGCTGCCCGCCGGAGAGCTGGTTCGGGTAGCGCTTGGCCATCTCCGGCGGCAGCCCCACCAGTTCCAGCAGCTCGGCCGCCCGGGCCCGCGCCTTCTTCCGGCTCCAGCCGAGGAGCAGCGGGACGGTGGCTATGTTGTCGAGGATGGTGCGGTGCGGGAACAGCCCCGCGTGCTGGATCACGTACCCGATGCCCCGGCGCAGCTCGGGGGCGTGGACCTCACGGATGTCCCGGCCGCGCAGGCTCACCGTCCCGGCGGTCGGGTCGACCATGCGGTTGATCATGCGCAGGGTCGTGGTCTTGCCGCAGCCGGAGGGGCCGACCAGGACCGTGATCCCGCCCTCGGCGAGCTCCAGGGAAAGTTCGTCCACGGCCGTGGTGCCGTTCGGATAGTTTTTGCTCACCGCGTCAAACCTGATCAAGGTTGCCCCTTACCCCGACTGCATATGGTCATGCAGAGTCGCGGGTGAGTGAATGACAGTCAATGGCTGCCTGTAAACGGCGTATTACGTTCGTACGAAATCAGTAATCCACCAGTTCAGACGTAGGGAGACAGCCCATGGAACCTGTCTGGTTCACCTTCCTCAACGGCGCGGACATAGAGCGGCTCGAACTGACGGACACCGAGATACTCGACGCCGTCGAGGACGGGCTGCGTGCCCAGGGCCTCGGCCAGACGGTGATCGAACCGCGCGTCCACCTCATGCCCGATCCCGCGTTCAACGGCCACTTCAACGTCCTGCGCGGCTACGTCGCTCCGCTGGCGCTGGCCGGAGTCAAGATCGTGGGCGACTACGTCGACAACCACCAGGCCGGGCTGCCCTCCGAGATGGCCCTGCTCAACCTCTTCGACCCGCGCAGTGGCATGCCGGTGGCCGTGCTCGACGCCACCGCCATCACGGAGATGCGCACCGGGGCCCTGACCGCGCTCGGCGCCCGTCACCTGGCCCGCCCGGACGCCAAGGTGCTCGGGCACATCGGCGCCCGCGCCACGTCGTACTGGAACGTCCGGCTGCTCGACCGGATCTTCGATCTGTCCGAGATCCGCGTCCACTCGCGCCGCCCCGAGAGCCGCGAGGCCTTCGCCGGGCGGCTGGCGGAGGAACTCGGCAAGCCCGTCGTCGTGACCGAGGACTGGCAGAGCTGTGTGGAAGGCGCGGACATCGTGGTGGAGGCGTCCCGGCTGCGGCGGCCGGAGCCGCTGCTGAGGACCGAGTGGATCTCCCCGGGGGCGCTGGTCGTGCCCTACGGGACGAACAGTGCCGTCGAGCTCACCCTCACGGACATCATGGACAAGATCGTCGTCGACGACTGGGGCCAGGCGCACGCCGGGCCGTTCGGCGCCCTGCGCACACACGTCGACTCCGGCAGGCTCAACAAGGCCAATCTGCACGGTGAGTTGGGGGAGATAGTCGCCGGCGCCAAGCCCGGCCGGGAGAGCGCCGACGAGACGATCCTGTTCTGGCACCGCGGCCTCTCCCTCTCCGACATCGCCCTGGGCGCCGCCATGCTCAAGAAGGCCGCAGAACGCGGCCTCGGCCAGAGGCTGCGATTCGCATGACCGAGGTCGTCATCGACGGGAGGACGCTGTCCTACGACGACGTCGTCGCCGTCGCCCACCACGGGACCCGGGTCGAACTGGCGGCAGAGGTGCTCCCGCGGCTGGCGCACGAGCGCGCCGCGGTGGACGACGTCGTCGACCGCCAGGTGCCGACCTACGGACTGACGACGGGGCTGGGCGCCCGCTCCTCGTACGCACTGCCGCGCGACGAGCTCGAGGTGTTCAGCGTCCGCACCGTCCGGGGGCGGGCCAACGCGGTCGGCGATCCGCTGCCGGTCCCCGTCGTGCGCGCCGCCGTCCTCGCCCGCGCGAACGGCCTCGCGGGCGGCGGCAGCGGAGTGCAGCCGGAGATCCTGACGCTGCTCGTGGCCCTGCTCAACGCGCGGGTGCACCCCGTGATACCCGAGGTGGGGTCGATCGGCGCCGCCGATCTGGTCCAGATGGCCCATGTCGGCCTGGTCGTCATCGGCGAGGGCAGCGCCGAGCTCGCCGGCGAGGTGCTCGACGGCGCCACCGCACTGCGCCGGGCCGGTCTGGCCCCGGCCCGACCGGGCCCGAAGGACGGGCACGTGCTGTGCAGCGCCAGCCCGCTGGCGGCCGGTCAGGGCGCGCTCGCCCTGCACGAGGCAGCCGCCGTCCTCACCCTGGCCCAGGCGGTCACGGCCCTGACCTACGAGGGCTTCCGGGCCAACACGAGCCCGCTCGACGCGCGGGTGCTGGGACTGCGGCCCGCCCCCGGGCAGTCCCGGGCGGCGGGCGAACTGCTCGCCCTCCTGGACGGCGGTGAACTGGGCGATCCCCGCAACGCCCGGCGGGTCCAGGACCCCGTCAGCCTGCGCTGCACGGCTCAGGTCCACGGGGCCCTGCACACCGCGCTGGACTTCGCCGACGCGGCACTCCGGCCGGAGCTCAACGGCTGCGGCGACAACCCGGTGGTCCTGGGCGACACCGGCGAGATCCTCTCGTCCGGGAACTTCCACACCCCGGCCCTCGCCCTCGCCCTCGACACCCTCGCGCTGGCCCTCACACAGACCGCGTTGATCTCCGCCGAGCGCATGAGACGGCTGCTGGACCCGGCCGTCAGCGGACTGCCCGCGAACCTCTCGCCGTACGGTCCGGAACGCTCGGGCTTCGCCCCCCTGGCCAAGACGGCACAGGCGCTCGTCGCCGAGATCCGCATGCTGTCCGTACCGGTGAGCACCGACCCCCGCCATGGCGCGCACGCCGTCGAGGACGACTCGACCAACGCGGCCCTCGGCGCACGGCGGTTGACCACGATCCTCGTGCGGCTGCGGCAGTTGCTCGCCGTGGAGTGCGTGGTCGCCGCACAGGCGGTGGATCTGGCGGCCCCGCCCGCGCTGGGACGGGGGCCGCAGTTCCTGCACAGCGCGATCCGGAAGATCGTGCCCCGCCTGGACGACGACCGGGCCTGCGGGGCGGACGTGGAGTCGGTGAGCCGCGCCGTCCTGGGCTCGGACGAGATCCGGGGCGCCCTGCGCGCCCTGGCGGGAGGACCGGCATGACCGACGTCGACGTGCACCAGCATCTGTGGACCCCCTCGCTGGTGACGGCCCTGCGATCGCGCCGCGAGCCGCCGTTCCTGGACGGCTGGACCCTGTTCCTGGACGGTGAGCCGCCCTACGAGATACCTCCCGCCGACCACGACATCGCGCGACGTACGGAACTCGCCGTCGCCGACGGACTCGGCCGGGCGCTCGTCTCCCTGTCCGCCCCGATCGGCGTCGAGTGGCTGCCCGCCGCCGAGGCCCGGCCCCTGCTCGACGCGTACCACGACGGCGCGGCCGAGCTGCCCGAACCGTTCGGGGCCTGGGCCGCCGCCTGCGTACGGGACATCGACGCGAACGCGACGGCCAGGCAGCTGGACCGGGGGTTCGTCGGCCTCCAGCTTCCGGCCAACGCCCTTGCCGACGCGGCGGGTTACACGCGCTGTGCCCCGCTGCTCGATCTGCTCGAAGAGCGCGGACTCCCGCTGTTCGTCCACCCCGGGCCCGCACCGGGAGGCTCCGGAGCGCCAGGTTCCGAGGGGCCCGGATGGTGGCCCGCGATGGTGCCCTACGTCCAGCAGATGCACTCCGCCTGGTTCGCCTTCCAGGCCTTCGGCCGACCCCGCCATCCGCGTCTGCGAGTGTGCTTCGCGCTGCTGGCCGGGCTCGCCCCGCTGCACGGGGAGCGTCTCGCCGCCCGGGGCGGACCGGGGGAGAAGACCGATCCGGACGTGTTCGTCGAGACGTCCTCGTACGGTCCGACCGCAGTCGAAGCGGTCGTCCGCGCCCTGGGTCTGGACGCTGTCGTCCAAGGCTCGGACCGGCCCTACGCGACGCCCCCACGCGGCCCCGGCTTCGGCCTGGGCGCAGCCGCGGCGTACGCCTTCCGCAGCGCCAACCCACGGCGGCTGCTCACCGGAAAGGAGTGACTCCCAGGCCGAGTTCCGCCGCCCGCCCGGGCGACTCGACCCGCCCCTGTCCGGCCCACCGCCATGGGGCATGGCTCCGTTGACACCCTCCGCCCCACGTGCTTGCATCCCGCCATGCCGTTGTCGGAGCCTCTGACCCGTCGCCGCGCCGTGGACCTCGTCCGGGTGGCCGCCGCGCTGTGTCGGACGACCGGCTGATCGCGCGCCTTCTCGCGTCTCTGTCAACAGCCCTGCTGGACAAGCCACTTGTGCGTGCGGGCCGCACCCGTCCCATGGACGTCCGTGCCCTGGCCCGCGCCCACCGCTCTCGTGCACCTCCCTCCCCCCCCATGACGAGGACACGCCATGCCTTCCTCCACCCCCGCCGGTCACCCCTGCGAAACCGACTACGACCGCCGCAGGCTGCGTCAGTGGCTCGCCGGTGAGGCCAGGGCCGACGGGGTCACCCGCCGTCGGCTGCTCACCCTGCTCGCCGCGACCGCCGCCGGGACCGCACTCGGCGGCACTCGGCCCGCCCACGCCGCCGCCGGGCCGATCGTCAAGCCCCTGCCGCCCGAGTGGTTCATCGCGCGCGGCACCAACGCCGAGACCCGCTGGGAGGCGCTGCGCGGAACCGGTCACCACACCCCCAACGAGCTGTTCTTCGTGCGCAACCACACGGCCACCCCCGTACTGGAAGCCGACGACTGGCGGCTGCGGCTGTGGGGGAGCGGGCTGCGCGGCGCCCCCGGCGAGGACCGGCCGGTGGAGTTCGGCTACGACGACCTGCTGGCCCTGCCGGCCGTCACCCGTACCGCCTTCGTCGAGTGCGCCGGGAACGGGCGCTCCTACTACACGACCCAGCAGGGCGAGACGGTCACCGGCACCGCGTGGACCCTGGGGGCGATCGGCGTCGCACGCTGGCGCGGGGTGCGCCTCGCGGACGTGCTGCGCAGGGCCGGGCTGTCCCGGAACGCCGTGGACGTGCAGCCGCGGGGCCTGGACGCCGAGTACGTCAGCGGCGGCGAGAGCCTGGGCCGCGTCCGCCGTCCGCTGCCGCTGGCCAAGGCGCTGGACGACGTACTGCTGGCGTATGAGATGAACGGCGAGCCGCTTCCGTACGACCACGGGTATCCGGTGCGGGTGTTGGTGCCCTCGTGGGTGGGGATCGCCTCGATCAAGTGGGTCGGCGACATCGAGGTGTCCGCGCAGCCGCTCTACTCGCCCTGGAACACCACCTTCTACCGTCTGTTCGGCTCCTCCTACCCGGCGGGCGGCAGCGCACCGCTCACCCGGCAGACCACGAAGAGCGCCTTCGAGCTGGCGAGCGGGGCCACGTTCGCGGCGGGGCAGCGGCATGTACTGCACGGACGGTCGTGGTCGGGCGCGGGCGCCGTCGCCCGGGTCGACGTCAGCACCGACGGCGGTGCGAACTGGCGGCCCGCCCGTCTGCACGACCGGCCCCGCGCCGGCACCTGGACCCGCTGGTCCCTCGGATGGCGGCCCGACGCACCCGGCGCCACCCACCTGCTGGCCCGCGCCACGGACACGGCCGGCCGCACTCAGCCGGCCACCGCCGTGCCGAACACGCAGGGGTACCTCTTCGACGCGGTCGTACGGCATCCGGTGAGCGTGGTGTGACGGACCGCCGGCCTGGCCGGGTCCTGACGGCCGCCGCCAGGGCCGGTGGTTCCCGCCTCTAGACATCCGATCTCTTCTCCGGCCAAGATGATCGTGCCCTCGATGGACGTCGATGTGGCGGTCATATCCCCGTGAAAGAGCCGATGAATAGGCCGGGAGATCTCACTGTGATCAATGACTCTCAACCGCAGCGACGGAGCATCCTCAAGTTCGGCGGTGCCCTCGCCTTCGCACCTTTGATCACTCAGCTGACCGGCGGCGTCCCCACGGGACAGGCCGTTGCCGCAGGGACCGACACGCCGACGGCCGCCCAGTGGCCGACTCTGTCCCGCAAGGCCCTCAAGTATCGCGTCCCCGCGGCGGACTGGCAGTCCCAGGCCCTGCCGATCGGCAACGGCAGACTCGGCGCCATGCTCTTCGCCGATCCCCACGAGGAGCGCATCCAGTTCAACGAACAGAGCCTGTGGGGCGGGGTCAACAACTACGACAACGCCCTCGCCGGCAAACCGGACAGCGATTTCGACACCGGCATGACGGGCTTCGGCTCGTACCGGAACTTCGGCGACATGGTCGTCACCTTCGCTCCCCGCGCGAGCCCGAAGATCACGGCCCCGGGCGGACCGTACAGCAGCTCCTCGGCGGAAGGCGTCGAGAAGACGTACGACGGTGAATCGAGCACCAAGTGGTGCATCGACGGGCCCGGTTCGAAGGTGCAGTGGCAGGTCGAGCTCCCCGACCCCGTCGCGGTCGCCTCCTACCGTCTGACCAGCGCCAACGACGTGCCGCAGCGCGACCCGCAGGAGTGGACGCTCTCCGGTTCCGCCGACGGCGCCACCTGGACCACACTGGACAGCCGCACTCTGGACGCGCCCTTCGAGAGCCGTTTCCAGACGAAGGAGTTCAGCTGTGCCGACGCGGCGGCCTACCGCTTCTACCGGTTCGACTTCGTCCCCAAGGCGGGCGTCAGCCACTTCCAGGTGAGCGAGATCGGCCTGTCCGGCATCGACCTCGGCGGGGGCGGTTCGATGTACCTGTCGTCGCCGAGCGGGCACTCCAAGGGATCCGGCAGCGGCTCCAAGTCCCAGGCCACGGACATCTCCAGTTCGGTGGACCGCGATCCGGCCACCGTCTGGCGGGTCGACGCCGACGCACCCGCGGTCGTCTGGCAGGCCGACCTGCCCCGCGCGGCCGCAGTCACCTCGTACGAGCTGACGGCAGCTCCGGACCGTCCGCGGGACGACCCCGGGCGATGGACGCTCCAGGCGTCGCAGGACGGGCAGGCCTGGACGACCCTCGACACGCAGAACCCCGGAGCGCCCTTCGCCGGCCGCGGCGAGAGACGGACCTACCCGATCGCCAACACCACGGCCTACCGCGTCTACCGGCTGACCCTGACCCCCGGCGAGTCCGCCAGAGGCTTCCAGATCGCGGAGATCGCGCTGGAAGGCAGAGGCTTCGACACGCGCACGCAGCGCACGGTCGTCGACTACCAGCGCAGCCTCGACTTCGTGAAGGGCGTCCACACCACCCGCTTCGGCGCCCCCGGACGGCGCGTCCTGCGCGAGGCCTTCGCCGGCCGGTCCGCGGACGTCATGGTCTTCCGGTACACGGCGGACGGCGCCCGGGAACTGTCCGGAGCGATCTCACTGACGTCCGCACAGGACGACGCCCCGACGACCGTCGACGCCGGCGCCGGGCTGATCGCCTTCAACGGTGTCATGGGCAACGGACTGAAGCACGCCTGCACGGTCCGGGCCGTGCACACCGACGGCGACCTCCGCGCCGACGGATCGCTGCTCCGGTTCAGCGGCTGCACGACCCTGACCCTGTTCCTCGACGCCCGCACCGACTACAAGCTCGACGCCGCCGCCGGATGGCGCGGAGCCGCTCCGCAACCGATCGTCGCCAGAACGCTCGACAAGGCGGTCGCCCGGCCCTACGGCAAGCTGCGCGACGAGCACACCGCCGAGGTGCGCGCCCTCATGAACCGCGTCTCGGTCGCCTGGGGCACGTCCGACGCCGCCGTCGTCGCGCTGCCGACCGACGCCCGGCTGGCGCGCTACGCGGCGGGCCGTCAGGACCCGACCCTCGAGCAGACCATGTTCGACTACGGCCGCTACCTGCTGATCAGCTCCTCCCGCCCCAACGGCCTGCCCGCCAACCTCCAGGGCCTGTGGAACGACAGCAACCAGCCGGCCTGGGCCTCCGACTACCACACCAACATCAACGTCCAGATGAACTACTGGGGAGCCGAGACGACGAACCTGCCGGAGAGCCATGAGGCACTCGTCCGGTTCATCGAGCAGGTGGCGGTGCCCAGCCGGGTGGCGACCCGCAACGCCTTCGGCGAGGACACCCGCGGCTGGACCGCCCGCACCAGCCAGAGCATCTTCGGCGGCAACTCGTGGGAATGGAACACCGTCGCGAGCGCCTGGTACGCCCAACACCTGTACGAGCACTGGGCGTTCACCCAGGACCTGAACTACCTCCGCACCGTCGCCTACCCGATGATCAAGGAGATCTGCGAGTTCTGGGAGGACCATCTCAAGGAACGCGAGGACGGACTCCTCGTCGCGCCGAACGGCTGGTCCCCCGAACACGGGCCGCGCGAGGACGGCGTCATGTACGACCAGCAGATCATCTGGGACCTCTTCCAGAACTACCTCGACTGCGCGGCCGCGCTCAAGGCGGATCCCGCCTACCGGGCCAAGGTCACGCACCTGCAGGCGCGCCTGGCGCCGAACAAGATCGGCCGGTGGGGCCAACTGCAGGAGTGGCAGGAGGACATCGACAGCCCCACCGACATCCACCGTCACACCTCGCACCTCTTCGCGGTCTACCCGGGCCGCCAGATCACCCCGAAGACACCCGACTTCGCGGCCGCCGCCCTCGTCTCGCTCAAGGCGCGGTGCGGCGAGAAGGACGGCGTCCCGTTCACCGCCGCGACGGTGTCGGGCGACAGCCGCCGCTCCTGGACCTGGCCCTGGCGGGCGGCTCTCTTCGCCCGCCTCGGCGACGGGCATCGCGCCCAGATCATGCTGCGCGGACTGCTGACCTACAACACGCTGCCCAACATGTTCGGCAACCACCCGCCCTTCCAGATGGACGGCAACTTCGGCATCACGGGCGCCGTGGCGGAGATGCTCCTGCAAAGCCACGACGGCGTCATCCACCTCCTGCCCGCCCTGCCGGACGAATGGAAGGGCAAGGGCTCCTTCACCGGGCTGCGCGCCCGCGGCGGCTACGAGGTCGACTGCGCGTGGCGGGACGGGAAGGTCACGTCCTACCGAATCGTCGCCGACCGCGCACGGAACCGGGGGAACGTCACCGTGCGGGTGAACGGCGTCGACAAGAAGACGAAACCGGCCAAGCCCTGACGGCGGCAGCAGCGGACCCATCATCCGTCGGCCATGGGTTCGAGTCCCACCCGCCCGTCTCCCACGGCTTGCGGGTGCCCGCCCGGTGCCCCGTCACGCTTCCCCTCTCGTATCGGCGAGGAGAACGCAGACTGACGGATGGTCATTCCGTGGGACCCGTGGCGTGGGACTGCCCTTCCAGTGTGAACCAAGGTCCGCGGTCCAGGCGGTCCAGTACGACCTCGCGGGCGTCGGGGTGGGCGACCCGGTCGGCGAGGCACTGGGCGCGGGCTTTGAGTTCCCTCGCGTCCGGGGCGCCGGTGGCGGCGGCCGTCCGGGCCCGGATCTCGGTGGCGAAGGCCCGGTCCCAGTCGGTGAAGGCCTCCGGGTGCTCGGCGATCAACTCCGCGTAGCGCGGGGCATGGTGGGCGGCGACCTGGGGGCGGCCGATGGCCAGGGCAGTTTGGGCAATGGTGTATTCGCCGCGGCCGTGGTTGGCCGGGGTACCCGCCTCCAGCCAGTGGTAGCACGCCGCGTAGGCCTGGTAGAGGGCGCGGTCCTGCTCGGCGCGCGGGGTGGCGGGGGTGAGATCGAAGAGCAGGTCCCCGAGTGCGTTGTTGAGCTCGACGGCGAACCACCGGTGCAGATCGCGTTCGCGCGGTTGGCGGTTGCCGAACGCGGAGACCACGTCCTGCCAGCGGGCGAAGCCGTGTTCGCGGGCGATGACATGCTGCGCGTCGTGTATGGAGAAATGGACCGGGTCCACCGGGCCGGTCCTGGCCGCGCGCTCGGCGGCGCCGGGCTTACCGCCCCGGACGGCCAGGCGCAGGTCCTTGGCCTGGTTGCGCAACTGCCCCAGGTCGGCCTGGACGGGAAGGGCGGGGGCGGTGCTGGTCACGGCGCTGTTCCTCCAGGTCACCTGTGGCGGTCCGAGCGGGTCGGTGGTTGGGCGGGTCGGTGGTTGGGCGGGTCACCAGAAGCGCGGTTGGGCGGGGATGGCCTCCAGGTCGGTGAGGACAAGTTCGCGGTCCTCGTCCTGGACGATGTCCTCGGCCGCGGCCAAGGCCTGCTCGGTCCAGGCGCGGGCCTGCTCCTTGTCGCCGGCCACCGCGTGGGCGCGGGCCAGGGACTCGTAGGCGTAGGCCAGGTCCCAGTCCCCGATGCCGTGCGCCTGGCAGATCTCCAGGCCGCGCCGGGCGTGGTGCAGGGCGGGCTCGGCCCGGCCCAGCACGCAGTAGACCCGCGAGCACTGCCACTCGCCGCGGCTGAGATTCACCGGGGCGCCCACCTGGCCCCAGTGGTAGCGCGAGGCGTGTGCCATGTGCAGCATCCGGTCGTCGTCCTCGACGCTGCGGCTCTCCTGCTCCAGCAACCGCCACACCCCGTTGAACAGATCCACGGCCACCTGCCGCTCGTCGCCTGCGGCGCCCTCGGTCCTTTGCTGCGGGTCCTGGTCGGTCATCGCCGCTGTGACTCCGTCCTCGATCAGATGGTCTGTTCGGTGGAGATCGCCGCGGACCCGGTCCAGGCGTGCCTGGAGCCGTCGCCGGTGCTGGATCAGGACCTGCTGGACCGCGGCCTCGTCGTCCGGCTTGGCCAGGCACGCACGGACCTGCTCCAGCGGGACGTCGACCGAGCGCAGGGCCTGCACCAGCCGCGCATGGGCAACCTGCTCGGGTCCGTAGAAGCGGTAGCCCGTGTCGGGGTCGACCACGGCAGGTGCCAGTAGTCCCACTCGGTCGTAGTGCCGCAGCGCCTTCGCGGTCAGGCCGACACGGCGTGCCAGCTGACCGACCGTGATCAGATCAGGTCCATCCACCATGTCCTGAACCTAGAACCTTGCCCCGCGGGAACCTCAAACACAGCACCCACAACTCCCCCGCAACCTCGCCGAGCAGCTGACCCGGCAGGGCCACAGAATCTGCGCGGACACCACTGAGACGGTCCTGCCGGCCAGTCCACGGCCGAGGTGCTCGACCGGCTCCTGGAGGAGGGCGTCGACGGGCGTCGGGTCGCCGTCCAGCTGCACGGCGAGCCGCTGCCGGGGTCCGTGGAGTCGCTCGGGGCAACCGGCGCGGAGGTGGTCGGGGTGCCCGGCTACCGGTGGATATCGCCGGTGGCCTCCCTCTGGTCAGCGCCGCCGCCGGCCAGAAAATCCCGGATCAGCACGGTCACAGCGACCGGCTGTTCGAGGGTGCTGCTGTGGCCGGAGCCGGGTAGCACCTCCAGGCGGGCCCCTGTGACACCGGCCGCGATGCGCTCCGCCCTGGCCGGCGGTGTGGCGATGTCGTCGGCGCCGACGATGACGAGTGTGGGCACCCGGATGTGAGCGAGTTCGTCGTGGACGGAGGCGCGGTCGGCGACGCCGAGCACCGCCTTACGGATCCCCGAGCGGTCGCAGCGCCGCAGTCGTCGGACCCACTCCTCGAGCACGGGCCGGCTCGTCGGGGTTGCCAGGAAAGTGGGTCCGAACATCAGGGACCGCACCTTCTTCAGGACTGGTCCGGCTCCGGTCAACCGGTAGACGGAGGCCAGCAACCGGTACTGCCCGACATGGGCGGGATCCTCTGCGTCCGCGCTGGTGTCGAGCAGGGTGAGCGAGCGCAGCAGGTCACCGTGGCGGGCGGCGATGCGTTGTCCGACGAAGCCGCCCATGGACAGGCCGACATAGTGGACCGGCCCGATGCCGAGCCCGCTGATCAGGGCGACGGCGTCAGCGGTGAGGGTGTCCATGTCGTAGCCGGACCGGGTTGCCGGGGTGTCGCCCTGGCCCCTCCAGTCCAGGGTGACGCATCGGTACTGCTCCCGGAGAGCGGCCACCTGCGGATGAAACATCCACCCGCTGAACAGGAGCCCGTGACCGAACACGACGACCGGTGCGTCGGGTCTTCCGGGAGGCGCCCCGGTGTCGGTGTAGGCGATCAACGCTCCGTTGACGTCGAGAGTGGGCATGTGTGCGGCTCCTCCATGCTCGGCTGAGGCTTCTCTGGGCTGCTCGGCGCGGGCGGCGGTGTCGCGTTCCGCGTACACGGGGAGGGGTGTCCAGGCCCTCGCGACAGGATGCTCGCGGCCTTCCCGGCGGCGCGGGAGCGGGGTACGCAGCCGGGCGCCGTGTGCGCGGCATCGGTGGGGTGCCGGTGTGCGGCAACCGGCAACCGGGCGGTGCCTTCCGCGGATGAGTGCAGAGCATAGACATCGGTTGAGCAATGCTCAATAGGTTCGGGCGAGAGGGTTGCAGAGGGTCATAGAGGGTTGCCCCTCGCGCGGCTGGGCGGGCCATGCCCCGCCCCAGGCGGCCCACGGTCTTTGTTGTCGAGCATCGCTCAACAAGCTAGGGTCCGGACATGACTGCCAAGTCCGCACAGCCCCGCGTGCGACTGAAGCCCGAGGAACGTCGAGGGCAGCTGATCAACATCGGTCTGCGCCTGCTGGTGACCCGCCCCATCCACGAGATGTCGATCGACGAGGTGGCCGCCGAGGCGGGCATCTCGCGCGGGCTGCTCTTCCACTACTTCCCGACGAAGCGGGACTACTACGTCGCGGTCGTCCAGGCGGCCGGACGTCGGCTGTTGCTGCACGCCAAGGCCCCGGAAGAGGGGTTGCCGGCTGAGCGGGTGCGGGGGATCGTGGACGGCTTCGTGTCGTTCGTGCAGCGCCGCAAGGGCAACTATGTGGCCCTGGTGCGGGCCGGTGCGGGCGGTGACGAACTGGTCCTGGAGGTCTTCTCCGACATCCGCCGCGTCCTGGTCGACCGCGTTCTGGAGGCGGCGGGAGTGACCGCCGAGACGCCGCTGTTGCGGCTGGCCGTGCGGGGTTGGCTGGCCATGGCCGAGGAAGTGGCCCTTGAGGCCACCGAGGAGGTGGTCGCCGCGGCCGACCTCGTCGACCTGCTCGTGGGCAGCCTGGAGCGGGTCCTGGAGCAGTTCGCCCATGCTCGTCACCCGGCCGGCTCGCCCGCTGAGCCCGACCGCTGAGGCGCCCTCCACCGCGGCGGGCAGGGTGATCGGCACCGCACGACCATCTATTGAGCATTGCTTGATAGTGGTCTAGCTTCATTACTGAGCATTGCTCGATAAGCCCCGGATCCCGGGACCGTTCCCTGGCGAGGCGGTTGTCGTCGCCCACCGTCAGCAGATTGGAAGCACATGGACTTCGCACACTCGGCGCAGGCACGCGAGTACGTCGAGCGCGTCGGTGCCTTTCTGGAGTCGGAGATCCTGCCGCGTGAGCAGGAGTACTTCGCCGCTCTGCGCACCCAGGAGGACCGCTGGGCCGTCCCTCCGGTGATCGGCGAACTCAAGGAGAAGGCTCGGGGCGCGGGTCTGTGGAACCTGTTCCTACCCGACAGCACCTACGGCGCGGGCCTGACCAACGCCGAGTACGCACCGCTGGCCGAGCTGATGGGCCGTTCCTTCATCGCGCCCGAGATCTTCAACTGCAACGCGCCGGACACCGGCAATACCGAGGTGCTCCTGCACTACGGCAGCGACGAACAGCGCCGCCGCTGGATGGAGCCGCTGCTGCGCGGCGAGATCCGCTCGGCCTTCTGCATGACCGAGCCCGCGGTGGCCTCCTCCGACGCGGCCAACATGGCCGCCACCGCCGTGGTCGACGGCGACACAGTCGTCCTCAACGGGCGCAAGTGGTGGAGCACCGGGATCGGCCACCCCGACTGCCGGTTCGTGATCTTCATGGGGCTGACCGACCCGGAGGCACCCCGGCACGCCCGGCATTCCATGGTCTTGGTGCCCCTCGACACCCCCGGCGTGCGCATCGAGCGGATGCTGCCGGTGTACGGCTACCTCGACGAGCCCTACGGTCATGGCGAGGTCTCCTTCACCGACGTCCGGCTGCCCCTCGACGCGGTCATCGCCGGACCCGGCCGCGGCTTCGAGATCGCCCAGGGCAGGCTCGGCCCCGGCCGCATCCATCACTGCATGCGGCTCATCGGGCTCGCCGAGCGCGCCCTCGAACTGGCCTGCCGACGCGCCCTGTCCCGTACCGCCTTCGGTAAGCCCCTCGCCAACCTGGGCGGCAACCGTGAGCGCATCGCCCGAGCCAGGATCGCGATCAACCAGGCCAGGCTCCAGGTCCTGCACGCCGCCTGGCTGCTGGACACCGTCGGAGCCGCAGGCGCGATCAGCGAGTTGTCGCAAGTGAAGGCGGCCGTCCCCACGATCGCCTGCGAAGTGATCGACATGGCGATCCAGCTCCATGGCGGCGCGGGGCTGTCCGACGACTACCCACTCGCGGCATCCATGGCCACCGCGCGCTCCCTGCGCGTGGCCGACGGCCCCGACGAGGTGCATCTCGGCGTCGTGGCCCGTGCCGAACTCGCCCGTCACCGCGTCCGGGAGACGGCATGAGCAAGCGCGTCCTGATCACGGGCGGGGCCTCCGGACTGGGCCGGGCCCTGGCCGAGCGGTACGCGGCCGCCGGGCATCGCGTACTGATCGCGGACCTGACCGAGCCGGCCGAACCCCTCTCCGGTGCCGCCGACTTCATCCGCCTCGACGTGCGCGTGCACAACGACTGGCAGCGGGCACTGGACCGGTGCGAGACCCGGTGGGGCGGACTCGACCTACTGGTGAACAACGCAGGCGTGGCTGCGGCCGGGCGGATCGAGCGACTCCAGGCCGCCGACTGGGACTGGATCCTCGACATCAACCTCAAGGGAACCGTCCAGGGTTGCCGCACCTTCGTCCCGCTGTTCAAAAGGCAGAGGAGCGGACACATCGTCAACATCGCCTCGATGGCAGGGCTGTTGAACCTGCCGGGCATGGCCTCGTACAACGTCTCCAAGGCCGCCGTGGTCTCCCTCTCCGAGACCCTGCGCCAGGAACTTGCCCCCTACGGCATCCGCACCACCGTGGTGTGCCCGGGCTTCGTCCGCACCAACCTCGGTGCGGGACTGCGCAGTCCGGACCCCGTACTGGCCAAGCTCGCCGACCGTATGATCCAGGCCGGCCGACTGACCGCGGACGACGTGGCCGAGCAGGTCGTCGCCGCGGTCGCCCGGGGACGCTTCCTCGTCCTCACCCACCCCGAGGGCCGACGCGCCGTACGCCTGAAGCGGTTCCTGCCCCGGGTGGTGGACGGCCAGATCGCCAAGGCGTGGCGGCGCACCGCGGGCAAGCTCGACGCACAGGACCGACAGGAGGCGACGACATGACCATCAGACGGAAGACCCTCATCACCGGGGCGAGTTCGGGGCTCGGCGAGGGCATGGCCCGCGCGTTCGCCGCCCGCGGCCGCGATCTGGCGCTGTGCGCCCGCCGCACCGACCGCCTCGACGCCCTGCGCGCGGAACTGCTCGCCGCCCACCCCGGCATCCAGGTCGTCGTACGCGCACTCGACGTGAACGACCATGACCAGGTCTTCGAGGTCTTCCGGGCCTTCCGCACCGACCTGGGCGGCCTGGACCGGGTGATCGTCAACGCCGGTCTCGGCAAGGGGCAGCCGATCGGCACCGGCCGGTTCGACGCCAACCTCGCCACCGCGCAGACCAACTTCACCGCCGCGCTGGCCCAGTGCGAGGCGGCCATGGAGGTCTTCCGCGACCAGCGGGCCGGCCACCTCGTGGTCGTCTCGTCGATGAGCGCGATGCGCGGACTGCCGCGCAACCTCACCACGTACGCGGCCACCAAGGCCGGTGTCTCCGCGCTCGCCGAGGGCATCCGCGCCGAGATGACCGCGACCCGCACACCGATCGCCGTCACCACCCTCCACCCCGGCTACATCGCCACCGACCTGAGCGCGGGTGCCACGAGGACCCCGCTGATGACCTCCGCCGAGAAGGGAGTCCGGGCCATGGTGAGGGCCATCGAACGCGAAGGCGGCGAGGCGAAGGTCCCGGCCTGGCCCTGGGTTCCGATCGGATTCCTGATGCGACACCTGCCCCTGCGACTCGTGACCAAGGCGAGCCGATGAACGACAAGAACCAGAGAGCGGTCCGCACCGAGGACGCCTTCGACGTCCACCGCGTGCACACCTGGATGACGGAGAAGGTGGACGGACTCCCGGGCCGCCCGCCCGAGGTCACCCAGTTCACCGGCGGCGCGTCGAACCTGACGTACCTCCTGCGCTACCCCGAGAGCGGTACGGAGCTGATCCTGCGCCGCCCGCCCAGCGGCCACAAGGCGTCCTCCGCGCACGACATGGCCCGCGAGTACCGGGTGCAGCGGGCGCTGAAGCCGGCCTTCCCGTACGTTCCCACCGTCCGGGCGCTGTGCCAGGACCCGTCCGTCATCGGCGGCGACTTCTACGTCATGGACAAGGTGCCCGGACTCATCCTCCGAGGACGCCTTCCCGAGGGCATGACCCTGCCACCCGCCAAGGCCAGGGCACTCTCGGAAGCCTTCGTCGACACCCTCACCGACCTGCACCGGGTCGACCCCGCTGCCGCCGGACTGGCCGACCTCGGCAAGGGCACCGGCTACGTCCGCCGCCAGGTCGAGGGCTGGACCCGCCGCTACGAACGGGCCCGCACCTGGAACACACCCAGCTTCCGCCGCGTGACGGCCTGGCTCGCCGACAACCAGCCCGAGGACGCGGCCACCTGCGTCATCCACAACGACTGGCGCCTCGACAACCTCGTCCTCGACGAGCGCGACCTGCATGTCACCGGGGTTCTGGACTGGGAGATGGCCACCCTCGGCGATCCGCTGATGGACCTCGGCAGCGCCCTCGCCTACTGGGTGCAGGCCGACGACGACCGCATGGCGCGCGCCACCCGCCGCCAGCCCAGCCACCTGCCCGGCATGCTCACCCGCGCCGAGATCGTCGAACGCTACGGCGACCGGATGGGTCTGTCCACCGACGACTGGCCCTTCTACGAGGTCTTCGGCCTGTTCCGGCTCGCGGTGATCGCCCAGCAGATCTACTACCGCTACCACCACAAGCAGACGACCAATCCGGCCTTCCGCCGTCTGTGGATCGCCGTCAACTACCTTGACCGGCGTTGCCGTTCCACCATCCGCCGCACCGGCCACTGAGAGACGGGAACACCCGTATGCCGCTCATCTGCCTCGTCCGTCATGGCCAGGCGTCCTTCGGGGCGCGGGACTACGACGTCCTGTCCGACCTCGGCCGTGACCAGGCGACGGCCATCGGCCGGGAACTGGCCCGCCGCGGACTGCGTGACCCGCACCTCGTGTCCGGAACCCTCGCCCGTCAGCACGACACGGCCCGACTCCTCGCGCACGCAGCCGGATTCACCGAGCCCCTGCGCCAGGACGCACGCTGGAACGAGTACGACCACCTCACCCTCCTGTCCCGCTACCCGGACCCGCCCTCGGACTCCCGCGCCGTCCAGGAACTGCTCGACCGCGCTCTTCAGGCATGGATCGAGGACCCCGACGAGATCGGCGAGCCCAGTTGGTCCGACTTCGTGACCGGTGCCACCGATGCACTGACCGAACTGTCCACGACACTGCAACAGGGCCGCGACGCGGTCGTCGTCACCTCCGGAGGCGTCCTCGCAGCGCTCTGCGGAGCCCTGCTGTCCCTGCCGCCCGTCGGCGTCGTCGCCCTCAACCGGGTCACGGTCAACGCCGCCATCACCACCCTCGTCGTCGGCGGCTCCGGGACCAGCCTCCTCACCTTCAACGACCACGCCCACTTCACCGGCGACCGGCGCGGACTGCTCACCTACCGCTGAGCCCCGGGCCGTCGATGCCTCTGATCGCCCCCGATCGTGAGCCGGTCCCGCCCGGCCGGCCCCGGACTGGCGTCGGTCACCGCCGGGAGTGGAGGTGTCTCGCCCGAATTGATCGACAATGCCTTTGATGAATTCAACGAGATCATGATTTTCATCATTCCAGAAGCGGCCGCGCGACGATATCGATTCTCACTGTGCGCCGACCTCGCCTCCGTCCCCGAGCTCAATGCCTTCGAAATTGCTGCGGGCGTGTGCCCCTGTTGGCGCTGTTGTCGTCAGGCGGACTGGTGGACTGGTGGACTGGCGGGCTGGCGGACTGCTCAACCGTGCTTTGAAGCGGCTTCGCCTCCAAGCTGCCACATTTCATAGTTTCCACATTCTGCCGTGATCTCGGCCGTCGCCCGAGCGGCGGTGATGAAGTCATCGACCACTGGCGAGGTGTGCGATGCCGCCACCGCGAGGCACACCTGGTCGGGCGCCAGATCCGGAATGGGCACATAGGTGATGTTCGGATGTGAGTAGAACACGGTCGCCGAACGGGCCAGGAACGAGATGCCCCGGCCGGCCGCGACATGCTCGAGCGTTTCGTCCACCCCGCGCACCAGGTACCCGGCGTTGGGGTGCGGGCGCCTGGTGGGCTGCGTGCTCGGGTCGGCATGCCAGACCAGCGGTTCGCCGGCCAGGTCTGCCTCGGTGACCTCCTCCTTGCCGGCCAACCGGTGGCCGGCGGGCAGCACCGCCACCCGCGGCTCGGTGTACAGCGGGGTGACGTGCAGGCCGGCCTCGTCGATGGGCAGCCGCACATAGCCGACGTCGATACGGCCGTCGAGCAGCATCGGGGCCTGGTCGTCCCCTTCGATCCGTTGCACGTCCACGACCACGTCCGGGTGCCGGGCCTCGAACGCCCGCGCCGCCGGAATGACGGGGATGCCGGCCCGGAAACCGACCATCAGCCGCCGGCTGCCGCGGGCGGCCACGGACACCCTGCGGCGGACCGCGTGCGCGGAGGCGAGCAGCGGACCGGCGTCGGCCAGCAGTTGTCGGCCCGCGTCGGTCAGCGCTACGCCGTGGCGATCCCTGGTGAACAGCGAGGCGCCGAGATCCTGCTCGAGCGCGCGGATCTGCCGGCTGAGCACCGGCTGCGCGATATGCAGCTCATCGGCGGCGCGGCCGAAGTGCAACCGGTCGGCCACGGCGGCGAAGTAACGCAATTTGCGCAGATCCAGATCCATGGCGCCTCCCGGTTCGGTGATGCCTTCAGGGTATCACCGCGGCTAAAAGAAGTCTTGGACACCCACTCGGGCCAATGGCAACCTGAACAGGTGCCTATCGGGGCCGAAGTGAATTCGGCACAAGAATTCGACATCGGACCTTGATGGCAGGGTCCAGGCCCAGAATAGGCACGCTTTTTCGGATACCCATCAATTCAACGGAGCGATCGTGGGAAAGCTCGATGGCAAGGTAGCGGTGATCACCGGCGGGTCCACCGGCATGGCGCTGGCCGGCGCCAGACTGTTCGTCGAGGAAGGAGCGCACGTCTTCATTCAGGCCCGGCGGCCGGAAGCGCTGGACGACGCCGTCAAGCTGATCGGCCGCAACGTCACCGCCGTCCAGGGTGACGCGGCCGAACTGGACGACCTGGACCGCTTGTACGACACCGTCAAGCGGGAAAAGGGCTCGATCGACGTGCTGTGGGCCAGCGCCGGGACGGGCGAACCCGCCGTCCTCGGCGAGATCACCGAGGAACAGTTCCACCGCGCCTTCTGGCTCAACGCGCGCGGCACCCTGTTCACCGTGCAGAAGGCACTGCCGCTGATCAACGACAACGGCTCGATCCTCATGACCGGATCCAACGCCTCCCTCGGTGCCTTCCCCGGCTGGAGCCTCTACGCGGGAAGCAAAGCCGTCCAGCAGGCCTGGGCCCGCGTCTGGCTCAACGAACTGCGTGACCGCAAGATCCGGGTCAACGTCCTGACCCCCGGCCAGGTCGCCACCGCCAAACAGGAAGAATTGTTCGACGAGGCAACCAAGGCCGGATTCGAGTCCCTCATCCCCCGCCGAAAGATGGGCCGCCCCGAGGAAATCGCCACCGTCGCCCTGTTCCTCGCCTCCGACGACTCCAGCTACGTCAACGGCCTGGAACTGGTCGCCGACGGTGGCACCACCGCCATCTGAACCACACACCAGGAATGCCGTGGGCACACCCCACGACAACCCGGTCGCCACAACGAACCGACGCCCTGCGCCTGACCCGGCACGAACGAGACAGAGCGACACCTTGTGAACAGGAAGAGAGCACACCTCATGAGCAGCATCACCCTCATCGGTACGGGGAACATGGCCCGTACCATCGGCACGCTCGCGGTGGCGGGCGGCAACACCGTCGAGGTCATGGGACGCGATCAGTCCAAGGCCGATGACCTGGCCAAGGCCCTGGGCGGCGGCGCGACGACCGGCAAGTGGGGCGCCGTCCCGGCCGGGGACATCGTCATCACGGCCCTGTTGTACGCCGGTGTCGTTCCGGTCGTCGCCGAGTACGGAGACGCCCTCGCGGGCAAGGTCGTCGTCGACATCAGCAACCCCTTCAACGCCACGTTCGACGGACTGGCCCACAGCGAGGAGACCTCGATCGCGCAGGAAGTCGCCAAGGCGGCCCCGGCCGGTGCCAGCGTGGTGAAGGCGTTCAACACCGTCTTCCGCAATGTCCTGGAGAAGGGCCGGCCCGACGTTTTCATCGCTGGCGACAGTGCGCAGGCCAAGGCCGGTGTGGCGGCATTCATCGAGAGCCTCGGGCTGCGCCCGCTGGACGTCGGCGGCCTCAAAATGGCGCACTGGCTGGAAGGCGTGGGCTTGGTCACGGTGGGCCTCGCCGGCCACGGGGTCGGCCACGGGGACTTCGCCCTCGGCGTCAACGAATTCACCGGCTGAGCCCCCGGGGCCGAGCAGTCGGCGAGCAGGGCGCCGTGCGCCCTGCCAATTGAGCGCACCCGCACCACCACTTCTCGTGCCGCATCACGCCAGTGGATCTGCGGCACGGGGAGAAGCAACCCCTCCACCTACTCTCACCAGGAGCAGTCGCATGCGCGTTTTCGTCACTGGCGGGACCGGCCATTCCGGTTCGTACATCATCCCCGAGCTCATCGCCGCCGGACATGAGGTCACCGGCCTGGCGCGGTCGGACACGGCCGCGGCGGCGGTGTCCGCGCTCGGTGCGAAGGTGCGTCGCGGCGACCTCGAGGATCTCGACGGGCTCAAGGAGGCGGCCGCGGACTCCGACGGCGTCATCCACGTCGCGCACAGGCAGGACCTGCTTCCCTCCGGCGGGATCGACGCCGTGGCCGCCGCGGAGCTCCCGATCATGCTCGCGTACGGCGAGGCGCTGGCGGGAACCGGAAAGCCGCTGGTCGCGGCGGGGAGCATAGGCTCGCCAGGGAAAATGGGCCGGCCGGCCACCGAGGAGGACCCGGCACTTCCCGGCGGCGATGAGTACAAGGGCACCCTGCGGGTTCGCAACGTCGTGGAAACCGCCGTGATCGGCCTCGCCGAGCGGGGAGTGCGGTCTTCGGTCGTGCGGATCGCCAACATCGCGCACAGTACGACCGATCGTGCCGGCTTCCTCGTGCAACTGATCGCGCTCGCGAGGGAGAAGGGCTTCGTCGGCTACCCCGGAGACGGCGCGAACCTGTGGAACGCCGTGCACGCCCGCGATGCCGCCTCCTTGTTCCGCTTGGCGCTGGAGAAGGGGCCGGCCGGCAAGTACTGGCACGCGGTCGGGGACGGGGCGATCCCGCTCCGCGAGATCGCCGAGGCCGTTGGCAGTCGGCTGGGCCTGCCCGTCGTGAGCGTTCCCGCGGACGTACTGATGGTGCCGGGATACTTCGGGTTCCTCGCGAACATAGTCACGCAGAGCTACCCGGCGTCCAACCTCATCACCCGCCGCACCCTCGGCTGGGAACCCGCTCAGCCTGGCCTGCTCGCCGATTTGGACAACGGCCATTACTTCTCCGCCGGCTGACGGCAGGGAAGCGAATCGCAACGAGTCCGGCACATGGCAAGGGTTCGGCTCAGGCGGAGGGGCCTGAGAACATGACGACGACTGTGGGAATCATCGGAAGCGGCAACATCGGCAGTGCCGTCGCGCACCCGCCCGGCAGGGGCGGCCGACCGCTCCTATCTGCCGATCGCCGGGGACTCCGCGCCGGCGAAGGCGGCGGTGACCGAATTCATCGAATCCATCGGGTACGGCGTGGTGGACGCGGGACCGCTGGCCGACAGCTGGCGGCAGGCGACGGGCACGCCGGTATGGGGGACCCCGTACGGGCCGTTCTCCAACGAGAAGGGCCGGCCGGCCGACGAGCACGCCATCCGCGCGGCACTGGCCGCCGCAACGCGGTAACCGCAAGTTTGACGTGGACCGGTACAGCCCGACCGTGTCATGGCCCCGTCCAGTAGGCGCCGGGCGGGGCCACGACGCAGAACTCGTTGCCGTCCGGATCTGATCACGCGGTGGCCGCTCCACGTCCAGCGGGTGTGACAGGCTGCTTCAGCCATTGGGTTTCGCACAGGACTAGGCTCGGGATCGACCGCCGATCGTCAGCGGCCCGACGCCCGGATGTTCAGCCCCTGGCTCGGCCCCGGGGGCGGCGTGACGGACTTGGCCGGCGACGTTTCTCCCGGCCTGCGGCTGCTTGTAGGGCCGGTGATCGAGTGCAACAGGGGGGCGGGGCATGGGCGAGGATCCACTCATCGCGGCGGTGCGGAGCGGGGACGAGAACGCGGTCAGAGTGCTGCTGGAGGACGGGGCGGATCCCGACGCCGTCGACGAGCAGGGCAGCCCCGCACTCTGCCTGGCCATCTCAGCATTCAACTCGACGATCGCCGGCTACCTGGTGGAAGGCGGCGCGGATCCGGACCGCCGACTGCCCGACGGGACCACACCCCGGCTGCGGGCCGTCGACAGCGGCTCCATCGGCCTCTGCCATGACCTGCTCGGAGAAGCGGCCCAGCTCAGTGAGGCCACCCGCGTGGAACTGCTGGCCCGCGCCAGGCAGTGGCATGAGAGGGGCCCGGTCGCCATGCTGCGGGAGCGAACCAGCGCCTCGGACTCGGTCGAGCGGGTCCGGATCCGGGACAGGGAATGGTCCGCCGACTACTACGAGATCCGGCTCGGCGGAATGACCGTCCGCGACGGCCACACAGGGATCCTCACCCTCCTCGAGAAGCACTTCGGACTCCGCCCGGGCATTGACGAGTTGGCCGCCCGCGCGTGCGCACTTGAGTACCCCGACTGGGAGCACGCCGCCTGGTGGGAGATCACCAGAACCCTTGCCCAGAGGCAGGACGATGAGACCTGGGAGGCTGCGACGGCACTGCGGGCTCACCCTGATCCCCTGCACCGCCGCTTCGGCGCGGAGGTCCTGATCTCCCTCAACCTCGGGGATCCCATGACGGACGCCCCGAGTCCGTTCGAACAGCGCACGCTCGAGTTCCTCCTCGGCTGGGCGGCGGAGGAGGAACACCCGGACGTCCTGGCCGAGACCCTGTCGGGCCTTGGCCGGCATGAGGATCCGAGGATCGAACCACTGGGGCTTTCCTTCCTCGCCCACTCCGCCCCGCAGGTACGTGCGGGGGTTGCCTCGACCCTGAGAATCGTCGGCTCGGAAAGGTCCGGGCGGCAGACGTTCACCTCCGAGGGACTGAACGCCCTCCTCGCACTGGCTCAGGACACCGAGGCCTCCGTCCGCAAGGTCGCCGCCTACCGGCTCGCGCACAGCCTGAATCCGGAACCCGCCGTCGGGGACATTCTGGCCGGCCTGCTCGACGACGATGACCAGCAGACCCGCATCTGGGCCGTCCATGGGCTGGCCGAGCGGGACGATCCGCGCTGCGTCGACGGCTCCGGCCGGGTGGGGCCCGTCGACGAGTACGAGGCCTGGTCCTGGATCCTTGGCGCGCCCGCACGGTACGAGCAGCGCCAGAAGGAACAGGACGCGCCGGCCAGGGCCGAGTAGCGAATACTCGCCTACGTCTCACTGCACCAGGTCGATAGGAAGTCCGGTGGACAAGCTCGCGTCTTGACGTCGGGGATGATGCTCCACGCCGGGTCGACGGGTGGAGCACCATCTGGTGCTGTGACTGGAAACAGCGCTAGCGCGGCAATCCGCCCGGCGCCGTGGCCCAGCCCGTGTCGGGGCGGTCCGTCAGCTCGTAGGCGAGCGAGCCTCCCGAGCGTATGAACGAGCCGTCCAGCCACGAGGCGTCCCGCTGCTTGCCGTTGAGCCGGACGCCGGCCACGTAAAGGTTGGCGTCCGAAGCCGTCGGCGCGCTGATCGTGATCGCGTGGCGGCGGCCCGCCGGGGCGATGACCGCGCGCGGGAACAGCGGGCCCGTCAGCAGCACGTCGCTGCGGCCCGGCGACTGGGGGTAGACACCGAGCGCGGCGAAGACGTACCACGCGGACATCGTGCCCAGGTCGTCGTTGCCGGGAAGCCCGGAAGGGCCGGTCCCGTACACCGTGTCGACGAGTTCACGCACGGTCTCCTGCGTCTTCCACGGCTGCCCCAGCGCGTTGTACAGCCACGGCGCGTGGATGCCGGGCTCGTTGGTGGCGTCGTAGCGCAACGGGTCGCCACCACGCAGCGACCACGAGCCGTCGGGCTTGTGGAAGAAGCCGTCCAGCCGCGCCGCCGCCACCTCGCGCCCGCCCATGGCCGTGGCCAGCCCCTGGACATCCTGCGGCACCATCCACGTGTACGTCGCCGACGTGCCCTGGGCGAAGCCCCGGTCGGAGGCCGGGGCGAAGGGCGTGACCCACGAGCCGTCCAGGTTCCTGGCCTGGATGTATCCGCCCGCCGGGGTGGCCCCCGGGTTGAAGACATTGCGCCAGTAGCCGCCCCGCTCGCTCAGCTCCCGGTACTCCCGGTCACGGCCGAGCTGCCGCGCCCACTGCGCGAGCGCGGCGTCCGCGACGGAGTCCTCCAGGGTCTCCGCGGCACCGCCCCAGCAGTGACAGGCGTCCTGCGCCGCGTACCCCGAGCCGAGGTACTGCGCGAGGTTGGGGCGCTGCCCCTCGCACTGGCCCGGGCAGCCCGCGTCGGACAGCCCGTCCGGGTGCGGGACGGTCGCCTGGCTGTAGAGGGAGTCGAACGCGCCCTTCACATCGAAGTTCCGTACCCCCATCGCGTAGAAGGTCGCGAGTGTCGCGGCAGACGGATCGCCCGTCATGACATGGGTCGGGCCGCTGATGTGCACCCAGCGGTCCCAGACCCCGCCGTTCTGCCGGGCGAAGTTGTACAGCGACTGCGCGAAGTCCCCCGCGACACGCGGTTCGAGGAGGGCGAGCAGCTGTACCTGGGCGCGGTACTGGTCCCAGCCGGAGAAGTTGCTGTACTGCGCACCCTGGCCCCGCCCGATGCGCTGTGCCTGCCCGTCCATCCCCGGGTAGCGGCCGTCCCGGTCACTGACCAGGTTGGGCTGCTGAAGGGCGTGGTAGAGGGCGGTGTAGAACGTCGTGCGCTGCGCCTCGCTGCCGCCGCCGATCCTGACGCCGCGCAACCGCCGGTCCCAGGCGGCCCGGCCGGCCGCCGCGACGTCCGCGACGCTCGCCCGGGGCGCTATCTCGCCGCGCAGGTTGGCCTCGGCGCCGGCGAGGGAGACATACGAGATGCCGAGCCGCATCCGGACATCGTTGTCAGTGGTCGGATCAAAGGTGACGTACCCACCGGAGCCGCGGCCCGCCCGGTCCGCCCCCGTGGCGTAGCCCTCGCCGCCGTCGGCTGTGGTGGAGCCGGCGGAGAGGCGGTCGTTCTGCCAGGTGCCGACGCCGGAGAAGGCGCGGTCGAAGGAGGCGGTGAAGTAGAGGCGGTAGTAGCTCTTGCGGTTGTTCGTACCGCCGTTGGCGCGGCGCCCGCAGAACGCGCCGGTCTCCACCCAGCCAGTGACCTTCTGCCGCGCGGTGTCGATCTCGACATGCGCGTTCTCGCTGCCGTTCAGGGAGTTGGAGACGCGGAAGAGCAGGCTGGCTGGCCTGTCCCGGGGGAAGGTGAAGTCGGCGACCCCGGCCCGCTCGCTGACGGCGAGATCGGTGGTCGCGCCCGAGTCGAGGCCCACCCGGTAACGGCCGGGCTCCGCTTTCTCGTTGGCGTGCGAGAAGTTCGCGGCGTACTTCTGGTCCTTGGTGTCGGCGGAGGGAGAGGAGTCGACATCGCCCACGAACGGCATGACCGGCACATCACCCGCGGCGCCGGGGTGGCAGCCCGCGCCGTTGACGTGCGTGAGGCTGAAGCCGCGTACGCGGGTGGTGTTGTACGAGTAGCCGTTGGCCGCCGCGGTGTTGGTCTGGTCCCCTGCGGTGCTGGTCGGGGACCAGGCGATCATGCCGAACGGCAGATTGGCGCCGGGGTAGGTGTTGCCGCCGTTGGCGGATCCGATGAGCGGATCCACGTACTGAACGGGGCTGCGCACCTCGGCGGCGGAGGTCGCTGAGGCGGCGGAGACGGGTGTCGCCGCACTGGCCGCCGGCGTCCCGAGCAGAGGCGCGACCAGCCCGGCCAGGGCCGCCGTCACTGCCCCGCCTAACATCGCCGGCCGGCTCCCGCGTCTCTTCCTCGTCACGAACGTTTGCATCGTGCACCACGCCCTCTCGTCTGCTGAGGTCCTGGGAAACTGGACCGTGGAGATCGCTGCGACCATAAGGGCGTTCGATGGTCCAGGCCATGCCTCTCGGGGCACGATCAATGAATCCTGAGTGAACCGGCCAACACCGATGAATGGCTGGTGCTCTGACGGCATGGGTTCGCCGGGTTTTTCAGGCTGCGGCGAGGGGGCGTCCGTCCCAGCGCAGGTAGGCGTACAGGGCAGGCACGGGTCTGCACGATGTGGTGGGGATGGTTCGAGTTGGCGATGGTGAACTGCCTCAGCGGTCCGAAATACGCCTCGATCGTGTTCTGCGATGGGTCAGTGGGCGCCGAGCCGATCGGCGAGGAGTCGGAGTCGTTCGGCGTCGGGGCTGCCTTCGGCGGCGGTGCAGACCATGAGCGCGGGGCCGGCGTTGCCCGGTATCGGGTAGGCGTCCCAGTCCAGGTTCAGTTCGCCGACCTGGGGGTGGGTGAGGCGCATCTGTCCGCGGGTGGGTTCCGCCACGTCGTGGAGGGCCCACAGGGCCGCGAACTCGTCGCTGCGGACGGCGAGTCCGCCCACCAGCTCGATCGCGCGCGGGTGGCCGGGATCGGCGGCGACCTGTGTCCGCAGCATCCCGATCAGCTCCGCGACGGTGGCCGCCCGGTTCGGGCAGGTCCGGTCGGTCTCGGGGCGCAGGAACAGCGCCAGCAGGTTCCGCTCCCGCTGCGGCTGCCGGGTGAACTCTCCCAGCAGGGCGCCGCCGAGCGGGTTCCAGGCCAGCACGTCCAGGAAACGGCCGATGACCAGAGCGGGCGAGGTCATGGTGTGCAGCAGTCGTAGCGTGGTGCCGGGTACCTCCTCCGGCTCGTACGAACGCGGCAGCCGGGCCGGGGTGCGGGTGGCGGCAGCGAGGCTGTGGAGGTGCCGGGTTTCCTCGGCGGAGAAGTTCAGGGCGCGCGCGAGGGCGTCCAGGACCTGTTCGGAGGGGCGTACGTCGCGGCCCTGTTCCATGCGCTGGTAGTAGTCCGAGCTCACCCCGGCCAGCAGGGCCAGTTCCTCGCGCCGCAGCCCGGCGACGCGCCGCCGCGGGCCGGGTTCCAGCCCGACGTCCTCCGGCCGCAGCCGAGTTCGGCGGGTGCGCAGGAACTCCGCGAGTTCGCGTCGGGGATCGTCACTGATGACTTGGGAGGGGTCGGGCACGGAACCAGTATGCCGTCGGTGCGGCCCGCGAGGGTGGGTCTGCCGGACCCAGGAAAAGGAGAACGACCGTGATGGCGTGTGCGGGGTCCAACATCAGACGCACCACAGCCGGTCACGGAGGGAACAGCGACATGAAGGCCGTTCAGATCACGAGTTTCGGTACGGCGGACGTACTGCGGATCAATGACGTGGACCGTCCCGCTCCCGGCGCGGGGGAGGTCCTGGTGTCGGTCGAGGCGTCCAGCGTGAACGGGCACGATGTGATCGTCCGGGCGGGGGAGTTGAAGATGGTGTCGGGACGCCGGTTCCCGATCGGTGTGGGCCTGGACTTCGCGGGCACTGTCGCTGCGACCGGCGCCGGTGCCGAGAGTTTCCGGGTCGGGGACCGGGTGTGGGGCATGGTGCATCCCCGGCAGCGGCACACGACCGCGGGGGCGGCCGAGTACGTCGTGGTCCCCATGGACCGGATCGCGCACGCCCCGGCGGACCTCTCGTCGGTCGAGGCGGCCTCCTTGGTCGTCACGGGTGCCACGGCGCTGATTGCGCTGCGCGACAGCGTGCGCATCATGAGCGGCGATCGGGTCCTCGTGCGCGGCGCGGCCGGCGGAGTCGGCACGGCAGCCGTGCAGTTGGCGCACGCAATGGGCGGTCACGTCACCGCGCTGGCCCGCGACCGCCATGCCGAGTTCCTGACCGACCTCGGCGCCGACGAGGTCCTGGACTACCGCTCCACCACCTCGGACCTGATCGGGCCGTACGACGTCATCGTCGACACCGTCGGCACGGAACTGCACTGCTATCGGAGCCGGTTGGCCAAGGGCGGCCGGATGGTCACGGTCGGACTGTCCGCGTCGGCCCTGGCCGCGATCGCCGCGTCGAGCGTGCACGGCTCGCGCCGTATCCGCACCTTCAGCGCCAACCCGGGCGGTGCCGTGCTGCGTGATGTGGCCGACCATGTCACGTCGGGTGCGCTGCGCCCGGTGATCGACAGCGTGTACCCGCTCGCGGACATCGCCGCGGCGCACCAGGCGTTCGAGCGCGGCGGCGTCGTGGGCAAGCACGTGGTGACGGTGCCGCGTGGCTCCGTCTGATGGAGTCCGGTCAACGCCACGAAACATGGCTGGGCCTGTACGGCGTGGACGTCCTCGCCGGTGGAGCACGGAGAAGTAAATCGGTGGGGTGACGCAGGGGAATCTGCCACGCTCATCGGATGGGTGCATTGGATGCAGTGGCAGGAAGGGTTGCCGGCGGGTCCACCGTGACGTTCCGGCCCAGCGGCTCCTCGATGATCCCGTTGATACGCAGTCGGCAGCAGGTGGTCGTGGCCCCGGTCGACCCGTCGAAGTTGGAGGTCGGAGACATCGTCCTCGCCCGTGTCGCAGGGACGGTCTACTTGCACTTGGTGTCGTCCGTGGACCTCGCCAGGAAGCGGGTGCAGATCAGCAACAACCGCGGCCGCGTCAACGGCTGGACCAGCCACGATCGTGTCTTCGGTATCTGTGTGGCAGTCGACGGCGTCACCCGGTCGGGAATCGTCGGCAAGGCGCTCGCGGCCGACGCCGACGACTCCTCCCGAACCTGACGTTCCGGCGGCATCGGGGCACCGAGCCATACGGGTGGCAGAAAGATCCTCAGAGGACTCAGGGTCGGATGGCGAGTTGTTCGATGAGGTCGTCGCGGAGCGTGAACTGGAAGCGCAGATCGACGGCACCGCCGGGGAAGTCGCCTTCGAGGTGGTGGGTGGCGGTGTAGTGGGCCGTGTCGGTCTGCTGCACGCCGGTGAGGTGGATGGTGTAGGTGAATTCGGTGGCGGACCGGCCCAGCCACCGCTCGATCGCGGCGATGCCCCGGTAGGTGTTGCCGTCGTCGATCACGGTGGCGTCGTCGGCGAACGCCGTGATCGCGGCGGCGGTGTCATGGGCGTGATGCGCCTTGAGGTAGCGGGTGATCACCTCGGGCAGGGCGTCGGGGGTGATGGTCCGGGGCTGGTCGTCGTGCATGACGCTCTCCTCGAGGTGGTGGCGGGCCGTTGCTGGATGCGGGCACGCGAGGCACCGCTCCCGTCGTTACTGCTAAAATGGAAGCTACTAACTTCGACTTTAGCAGTAACTGAAGGGACGGTCGCCGTGGCAAGCCGGATCAGGTTGGAGGACCGGGAGTGCCCGCTGTCCACGACGGTGGAACACGTCGGCGAGTGGTGGACGCTGCTGATCCTGCACGACGCCTTCGACGGCTACACCCGCTTCGACCAGTTCCAGGAGAGCCTGGGCATCTCCTCCAGCATGCTCACCACCCGGCTGAAGACCCTCGTCGCGGACGGTCTGCTGGAGCGACGGCAGTACCGGACCGCCCCCGTCCGGCACGAGTACGTCCTGACCGAACTCGGGCACTCCCTGCGCCCGGTGATCGTCGCCCTGGCCGCGTGGGGCAACTCCCGCCTCACGCCGACCGAGCGCAGCATGATCCTCGTCGACGCGCGCAGCGGCGAGGAGGTCGAGCCGGTCGTCGTCGACGCCAGGACCGGCCGCCGACTCGACGACAGCGGCGCCTATGTCTTCACCGCAGGCCCCGCGGCCAGCGACGCGATGCGCAACCGCTATGCGACCCGGCCGGCCATCCCCGCGGAAGAGGCGTAAGGCTGCCCGGACGAGCCGCGGACAGGACCGGGAGCCACGAATCGCTGCCGGCCCCCGGCCCCCGGCACCCGAAGAGCGACCGGCTGCGCAGAGACGCAGCCGAATGGGGCCGCCCCCTGGTGTGCCGGACGGCGTTCCCGACGGTCAGGTGTCCGTTCCCGCCCCTCGCCGTGTCGTTGTCTCCACGAGCGACACGGTGAACGGGTGGCGCGGTGCAGTGAGGACGCGCCGGGCCGGTCCCTGTTCGACGAGTTCGCCGGCGTCCAGGACGGCGATGCGGTGGGCCAGGGCCGCGGTGTTCAGGTCGTGGGTGATCAGGACGAGGGACAGGTCGTCGCGTTCGTGGAGCAGGGCGGTGAGGATGCCGAGGATGCCCCGGCGGGTGATCGGGTCGAGGCCCGAGGTGATCTCGTCGCAGATGAGGACGCGGGGCCGGGCGAGCAGGGCGCGGGCGAGGGCCGCGCGTTGGAGTTCGCCGCCGGAGAGCTGTCCGGGGCGTCTGCGCACCAGGTCCTCGGGGAGGCCGAGGCCGGTCAGCGTGGCCAGGGCCTCGCGTGTCGCGGCGGAGGGCCCGGTGCCGCGCAGTCGTATCGCGGTGCGGGCGATCTGGTGCAGGACGGGGCGGTGTTCGTCGAAGGCGGCGCGTGCGTCCTGGAAGACGTACTGCACGGCCGCCAGTTGTGCGCGGTCGCGGTCGCGCAGGCTGCGCGGCAGAGGTGTGCCGTCGAGGAGGATCTCTGCGTCGTGGTCGCGGTGGAGTCCGGCCAGGCAGCGGGCGAGGGTGGTCTTGCCGCTGCCGGAGCGGCCGACGACGGCCAGGCTCCCGCCCGCGTGCAGGTCGAGTTCGGCCAGGCGCAGCACCTCGGTTGTGCTGTGTGTGTCGTTGTTGCGGTGACGGGCGGTCAGATCGCGTACCCGAAGGAGGGGGCGGCCGCTGCCGGTCGTGCATTCCGGCTCCGGCTCCGGTTCCGGCTCCGTGAACTCCGGGTGCTCGCAGAGCAGTTCGCGAGTCCAAGCGCGCCGGGGTGCCAGCAGCAGACGTTGCACCGGGCCCGACTCCATGACCCGGCCCGCCCGCATGACGATCACCTCGTCGGCGAGCGCCCGTACGACGTCCAGGTCGTGGCTGAGCAGGACGACGGCGATGCCACGTGCCGCGACGGCCGCCAACTGGTCGACGACACGGCTCTTGGTCAGGGCGTCCTGGCCGGTGGTGGGCTCGTCGGCGACGATGACCCGGGCGCCGAGGAGCAGAGCCTGGGCGAGGACGACGCGCTGCTGCTGACCGCCCGAGAGCTGGTGCGGATAGCGGCGCAACAGGGCCTCGGCGTCCGGGAGTTGAGCATCGGTGAGAGCGTGCAGGACGCGTTCGCGGGCCGCCGTCCGGCGCTGGCCGCGGGGCAGGTGGCGTACCTGGGTGCGGGCGATGTCCGTCAGGAGGGCGGAGATACGGCGCGCGGGGTTGAGGACGGCGGCCGGGTGCTGGGGGATGTGGCCGACCCGGCCATCGGCTGCCAGGCGTATGTCGCCGGTGACGCGGGCGCCCGGCGGATACTCGCCGAGCAGGGCGAGGCCGGTGGTGGTCTTGCCACTGCCCGAGGCGCCGACCAGGGCGGTGACCTTGCCGGGGTGGGCCTTGAGGCTCACTCCGTCGACGATCGCCCTGCCGCCGACCTCGACGCGCAGGTTCCGGAGCTCGGCCACGGGCTCCTCGGCGGTGGCACCGGGGCCGGCGGGACTGCCGACCTGGTCCGCCGTGTCGTCTGTGTGGTTCACGGGCGTACTTCACTCCCTGCCCGGTCAGGGCCGCGGTCGCTTCGTCGGTCGTCCGCGAGCGCTGCGTCGAAGAGGAGGTTGGCGCCCATCGTGAGGGCGACGATCAGCAGGGCGGGGACGACCACGGCCCACGGCTGGACGAACAGGCCGGTGCGGTTGCGGTCGACCATGACCGCCCAGTCGGCGGCGTCCGGGGCGACCCCGACACCGAGGAACGCGGCCGTGGCGACCAGGTACAGCACGCCGGTCAGCCGGGTCCCGGCGTCGGCGGCCAGGGTGCGCAGCATGGAACGGCCGACGTAGCCGACGGCCATGCGCCACCAGGACTCGCCCTGCATCCGCAGCGCCTCGACCGCGGGCCGGGCGGCCACCTCGCCCCCCGCCGTCCGGACGATTCGCGCGGCGTCGGGCACGTTCACCAGCGCGACCAGCAGCGCGAGCCCGGCCGAGCCCGGCGAGAACACCGAGGCCACCAGCAGGATCAGCAGCAGCGACGGCACGGCGAGCAGGACGTCCAGAGGCCGCATCAGCAGCTCCTCCAGCCGGCGGCGACGTGTGAGCGCGCTGACGAGCCCGACGGGTACGGCGACCGCATAGGCGAGCGCGGTCGCGGTGAGGGCGGTGACGACGACCGTACGGCCGCCGCGCAGCACCTGCTGCCATACGTCGCGGCCCACGAAGTCGGTGCCGAGCCAGTGACCGTCGCCGAGGGTGAAGGAGGCGGCGCGGGGGCCGGGCTCGCCCACGAACAGGGGGCCCAGCAGGGCGAGGACGAGGGGAATGCCGATGATCGCGAGGCCGAGGGCGAAGCGGTGACGCCTCATGCCGCCACCCCCGCCCTCGGCGTCAGCCGGTGAGCCACCAGGTCGGCACCCAGATTGAGTACCACGGTCAGCACCCCGAACACCACCGCCAGCCCCTGCACGACCGGCACATCGCGCTCGGCCACGGCGTTGAGCAGAACCGTCCCGAGCCCCGGGATCACGAAGAGTGCCTCCACGACGATGACGCCGCACAACAGCCAGTCGATGGTGCGGGCGAGGTGCTGGACGGCCGGAGCGAGGGCGTTCGGCAGGGCGTGGGCGTAGCGGATGCGGGTGCCGGAGATGCCGTAGCGACGGGCCTGCGCCACATAGGGGGAGGCGAGCGCGTCGATCATGCCGGCTCGCACCAGGCGGGACAGGGAGCAGACCGGGCGGGCCAGCAGGACCAGCACGGGCAGGACCAGCGCAGCCGGATGGACGAGCAGATCCGTGCCGTAGCCCACCGCCGTCGGCGGCAGCCAGGCGAGGTTCAGCGCGAAGACGGTCACCAGCAGGACCCCGAGGGCGAATTCGGGGATCGCGTACACAGCCGACGTCACCGAGCTGACCAGTCGATCCACGATCCGTCCCGCGTGCCGGGCGGCGAGGACGCCGAGCCCGAACCCGATCGGGACGAGCAGCGCGAGGGTGAGCGCGGCCAACAGCAGGGTCGGTCCGAAGCCGTCGGAGATGTACTGGCCGACCGGACGGCCCGAGACGAGCGACGTGCCGAAGTCCCCGTGCAGCAGTCCCGTGGCCCAGCCGGCCAGCCGCTCGTACGTCGGCCGGTCCAGGTTCATGGCCTGCCGGATCACGGCGATGCGCGCAGGGTCCGGCTGATCGCCCGCGAGGGCCACCGCGGCGTCGCCCGGCAGCGCCTCGGTGAGCGCGAAGACCAGCAGCACGACGGCCACGGTCTGCAGGGCGCCGAGGAGCAGTCGCCGGGCGACGAAGGAACGCAGTCCGCTCACGCGAGCCAGACCTTGTCGAAGCGGGCCCAGTCGAGCGTGTTGGCAGGGGCCTTGGCCGCAACTCCCTTCACCTTGCGGGCGGTTCCGAGGATCCAGTCGGCGAAGCCCCAGATGAGGAAGCCGCCCTCCGTGTACAGGCGGCGCTGCATCCGCTCGTAGACGGCTGCCCGTTCGGTCTTGTCGCGGGTGGACTGGGCCTGCTGGTACAGGGCGTCGAAGTCCTTGTGCTTCCACTTGGTGGCGTTGGTGGTGGAGTCGGTGAGCAGGCGCTGGGAGATGTGGGCCTCGATGGGCAGGGCGCCGGAGCGGTAGCAGCACAGGGTGCCGTTGTCGAGGATGTCGGCCCAGTAGGAGTCCTTGCTGCCCATCCTCACGTCGACGGTGACGCCCGCCTTCTTCGCCTGGTCGCGGAAGATGCCGGCGGCCTCGGTGAACCCGGCGGCGACGGCCGAGGTGTCGAGGGTGACCCTCAGGTTCTCGGCGCCGGCCTGCTTGAGCAGGGCGCGGGCCTTGTCGAGGTCCTGGGCGCGTTGGGGGAGGGCGTCGGCGTAGTACTCGTAGCCCTTGCCGAACAGGTCGTTGCCGATCACACCCGCACCGGACAGGGCACCGTCGACGAGTTCCCTGCGGTCGGCGATGAGGAAGAACGCCTCACGTACACGCTTGTCGTCGAAGGGCGCCCGGTCCGTCTTCATGCAGAACGCCTGCATGGCGCTGCCCCGGAGCCGCACGATCTCGATCTGCCCCTTGCCCTCGTGGGCACGGGCGGTGACGGGGTTGAGTTCGTGGGCGTACTCGACCTGTCCGCCGAGGAGTGCGTTGACGCGTGCCGACTCCTCGTTGGCGACGACGAACTCGAGCTCGTCGAGGTGTGGGGCCCCCTCCCAGTAGTCGTCGTAGCGGCGGAAGACGGCGGAGCGGCCGGGTGTGAAGGAGACGAACCGGAAGGGGCCGGAACCGATCGGTTGCTTGTCGAAGTCGCCTGATTCCCCCGCGTTCTCCGGGACGATGTACGCGCCGAACGCGGCCAGGATGTTGGGGAGTTCGGCGGTGGGCCGCTTGAGGACGAACTCGATGCTCCGCTCGCCGGTGGCGCGACTGGCGTCGAGGTCGATCGGATCGAGGGACGCCTTGGCGCGGAACGCCTGCGCGGGGTCGGCGATGCGGCGGTAGCTGTAGAGGACGTCGGCGGCGGTGACCGGTTTGCCGTCGTGGAAGGTGGCCTTGCGCAGGGTCACCTGCCAGCGGTCCAGGCTCTTGTTCGACTCCCACTTCTCGGCGAGGCGGGGCTGGGCGGAGAGGTCGGCGCCGTAGTCGGCGAGCTTGTCGTACAGCGCCTTGGCACGGGCGGCGTCGGCGAAGAGGTTGGCCAGGTGCGGGTCGAGGGTCTCGCTCGCACCGCCTCCGGCGAACGCGGCGCGCAGCCGCCCGCCTCGCTTCGGAGCGCCGTTGCCCTCGGCGTCGGAGCCCTCGCTGCCGGAGCCGCCGCATCCTGCGAGAGCGAGCGCGGCGAGTGAGGCGGCGCCCGTGGCGGCGAGGAAGCCGCGGCGGCGCAGACCGGGGAAGCGTTCGTCGTACATGACCGTCCTTGGGGCGTGGGTGTCAGCGGGTGTAAGTAGGTGTCAGTGGGTTTCAGCAGGTGGAGTTCAGGTGGGCGACGACGTGCAGCCGGTCCGCGTCCGTCGTCTCGCCGGGCAGCAGGCCCTCCCGCCATGGCGGCTCGGTGCGCGGACCGGGCCCGTCGTGGAGTTCGCGCACCTCGAAGCCGTGTGCGGCCAGCAGGTGGCGCAGCTCCTGCGGGAACAACAGCCGCCACGCGGAGCGCTGCTCGACCGGCGCCGACCCGTCGTCCGCGGTCCACACGCGCGTACGGCGCAGGAGCTGGGCCGTACGGTCCACGGTGAGCGTGGTGTGGGACCGGTAGGTGGCGCGCTGCCAGGTGAACTCGTTGACCGTGGGCGTGCCCAGCAGGTCGGTACGGCCGAGGAAGTACGCGCCGTTGCGCATCTCCGCGATCAGCAGGCCGCCGGGGGCCAGGGCGCGGCGGCACGAGGTGAGGAAGGCGTCGAGCTGGTCGTTGGTGTGGCAGTACAGCAGGGCGCTGTCCAGGCACACGACGGCGTCGAACACAGCCCGGCCCAGGTCGAAACCGCGCAGATCGGCCTGGACGTACTCGGGTCCGCAGTGGTGGATGCGGGCGTGGGCGAGCATCGCCTCGGAGAGGTCGGCGCCGGTCACGCTGCGGCCGGCACCGTGGAGGTGCGCGGCGTCGCGTCCGGTGCCGCAGCCCAGGTCGAGCACCCGCGGTCCCGCGCCGTGCCGGCGGAGGCAGTCCTCCGTCCAGCGTCCGGCCAGCCGGTCGGGGTCGGGGAAGCGGGCCTCGTACAGCTCGGGGTTGTCGGTGAGCAGGTTGTGCGCAGCGGTCGTGGACGTCATGCCGGTCCCTCCTCAGGCCGTCACGGGTACGGCGGGCTTCGACGGCGTCGGCAGCGACCCGAGCCGGTGGAGCCAGGCCACGCCCAGCGCGGAGGCGAGCCCGAACAGGGCACAGCACGCCCACGGCAGCCAGTCGGCGTCGCCCCGCTCCCCGGTGTCCATGGCCCAGCCGATGACGGTGTTGCCGACGGCGGCGGCGATGCCGGAGACCATGTAGAAGATGCCGAAGCAGGTGCCGGTCAGCTCCGCCCGGCCGAAGCCGGGGATGAGTTCCATCACGAACGGCTGGGCGATCATCACCCCGAGGTGGAGGAGCAGGGTGCCGACCAGGACGGGCAGCGCGCGCAGTGCCGCGTCGGCCGCACCGTCCGGGCCGTCGGAGCCGACCCCCACCACGGCGGGGGGCAGGAACGCCACTGCCATGAGACCCAGGCCCGTCGCGATCCAACGCGCCCGGTCCCCCCGCTCCTTGAGGGCACGGGTGATGCGCAGTTGCAGTGCCAGGTTGGCGAGGGTGCCGACGACGAAGACGAGTCCGGCGGCGCCGTTCCAGCCGGTGGCCTGCCGGGCTCCGTCGGGCAGGAGCAGATACAGCTGGTTCTCCAGGGTGAACATGCCGACCATGGCGAGCGCGAAGGCGAGGAAGGCCCTGTTGCCCAGGACTTCGCGCCAGTCCGCGAGGACCGTGCCCTTGCTCGGCTCGACCTTTCGGGCCGGCAGCACGAGGGCCTGCGCGACGGTGAGGACGGCGAAGATCCCGGCGGCGGTCAGCGCGGACGTGCGGAAGTCCACGAGCAGCAGCACGCTGCCCAGCAGCGGACCGATCAGCGCGCCGGTGGTGGCGAACACGTTGAACAGGGCGAACGCCTCGGCCCTGCGCTCGGTGGCCTCCTGCGCGATGTAGGCGCGCACGGCGGGGTTGAACAGTGCCCCGGCGAGCCCGCTGAGGACGGACGCGGCGAGCAGCACACCCAGGTTGTCGGCGAGCGCGAACAGGGCGAACCCGAGGGTGCGCAGGGCACAGCCGGCGATGATGACGCCGCGCGCGCCGAGCCGGTCGGAGGCGGAGCCGCCGATGATGAACAGCCCCTGCTGGCTGAGGTTGCGCACGCCGAGCACGATGCCGACGACGGCCGCCGACATGCCCAGGTGGTCGGTGAGGTGGGTGGCGAGGTAGGGAATGAGGAGGTAGAAGCCGATGTTGACGCCGAGCTGGTTGACCAGCAGCAGCTGGACCGCAAGCGGGAAGCGGCGCATCTCACGCCACGCCCTCATACGCCCCCACCTCCTGAACTCCCAGGCCGGGAAGGCCGCTTGCGCGTACGACGCCGTCCTCGCCGCCGATCCCGGTCCACGGGTCGTGGGCGAGCAGCAGATGTCCGTCGAGGTCGGCCCAGCGGGCCCGGTCGGCGATGTGAACGGCCGGCGCGAGACCGAGGCTGCTGGCGGTCAGGCAGCCCAGCATCAGCTCCGTGCCACTGCCGAAGATCGCCCCGGCGATGCGCAGGGCCGCGTGCACCCCGCCGCACTTGGCGAGCTTGACGTTGACGCCCTGGACCCGGCCGGCCAGGCGGCGCACGTCCTCCAGATCCACGGCGTCCTCGTCGGCGATGACCGGCAGCGGTGAGCGCTCGGCCAGTGTGCCCAGGGCCTTCGGGTCGCCGGGCGCGACGGGCTGTTCGACGGCCTCGACGCCGAGGTCGGCGAACCGGGGCAGCAGCGCCTCGGCCTGCGCCACCGTCCAGGCGCCGTTGGGGTCGAGCAGGAGCCGGGCCCGGGGCGCCGCGTCGCGGATGACGCGGACGCGCTCCACGTCGTCCTCCGGGTCGGGGGTTCCCGCCTTGACCTTGATGATCTCGAAGCCGGCCGCCGTGAGGCAGCGGGCCTGTGCCGCCGCTCGGGCGGGGGAGGTGATGCCGATGGTGCGGGCGGTGGCCGCGACCGGAGGCACGGCCGCACCGAGCAGCCGGTGGACGGGGCTGCCGGCGCGCTTGCCGACGAGGTCGAGCAGCGCAGCCTCGACGGCTGCGGTCACGGCCGGGGGAGTGCCCCCGCCGATCAACTCGACTGCCCGCAGGGCCCGCAGGGCCTGCAGGGCGCTCTCGGGGTCGGGGAAGCGGGCGAGTTCCGCGCCGGCGGCGGCGAGGAGCCGTTGCAGAGTGTCGACGTCGAGCCCGTAGTAGACGCTGGTGACGGCCTCACCGTGGCCGGTCACGCCATCGTGTTCGATGCTCAGCCACACGGCGTCGCGGGTGGTCATGGTGGAGCGGGAGATGCGCAGCGGCTCGGTGAGATCGAGGCGCACGGTACGCAGACCGGCCTTCACGGGGTCCTTTCCGGATGGGGTACGGCACGCGGGGCGGCCTTCAGCGGGTCGACGACCCGGGAGCAGCGCACCCAGCCGGTGGCCTCGGCCGCGCCGGGGTGCGGGATCTCGACGGGCCGGGTGGCCGCGGCGGTCGGGTCGAGGCCGTGGGCCGCGGCGAAGTCGTCGTCGTAGACCGTGCCGAGGTAGCGGTGCGGGCCGTCGGGGAAGACGGTGGCGACGACCGCGCCGGGATGGACGCGGGCGGCCCAGGCGGCGACGAGGGCGGCGGCGCCCGTGCTCCAGCCGCCGCTGACGAAACTGCCGCGGGCCAGGCGGCGGCAGCTGTCGACAGCCTCGGCCGGGCCGACCCAGTGCACCTCGTCGAAGGCGTCGTGGACGACGTTGCGCGGGTGGATGCTGCTGCCCAGGCCGCGCATCAGCCGTGGCCGCGCGGGCTGCCCGAAGATCGTCGAGCCGGTCGAGTCGACACCGATCAGCCGCAGCGCCGGCCAGCGCCGCCGCAGCGGGCCGATGATCCCCGCACTGTGCCCGCCGGTGCCCACACTGCACACCAGGATGTCCAAATGGTCCAGCCGGTCGACGAGTTCGGCGGCCAGCGAGGCGTAACCGGCGCTGTTGTCGGGGTTGTTGTACTGGTCCGGCCAGTACGCGCCGGGCAGCACGGCGAGCAGTTCCCGCAGCCGGCCCAGCCGCGCCGCCTGCCAGCCGCCCCGGGCCGCCGGGCGGTCCACGATCTCCAGCCGCACCCCGTGGGCGCGCAACAACTGCCTCATGGACGGCTCCAGTTCACTGTCGCCGACCAGTACGACGGGATGGCCGAGGGCCTGGCCCGCGAAGGCGAGCCCGAGACCGAGCGTGCCCGAGGTGGACTCCACCACCGGTGCGCCGGGCTGCAGTTCGCCGCGCTCACGGGCGCCCAGCAGCATCGACACGGCCGCCCGCGCCTTCATACCGCCCGCCGCGAGTCCTTCGAGCTTGGCCCAGAAGCCGGGATGCGGGCCGGACAGGTCGGTCGTGATGCGGACCAGGGGCGTGCGGCCGAGCAGGGTGAGCAGTTCCGGGCGCGCGAGGGTGCGTACCGCAGTCGTGGTCATCGTCCGTCCTCCGGACAGGGGCCGCCGTAGCGGTGCACGGTGCTGGGGCCGCCGTCGAGCCAGAAGAAGGGATACGGCTCGGCGCACACCGCGCTCACCCCGTGGCCGAGGAAGCGGGGCAGTACGGCGCTGCCGGTCTGGGCGAACATCACCAACTGCTTGCCGTGCGCCAGCGCGTGCCGCCGCAACGGCTCGAAGGTGCCGTTGCCCAGCGTCATCCCGGACACCAGCAGGGCATCACAGCGCCCGGCCGCGGCGAGCGCGTCGGTCACGACCGCCTCACCCCACTCGGTCAGCCCGCCCTTGAGGTCACCGGCCACATAGCCCAGCCCACGCGAACGCAGCTCCTCCAGAAGGGAGTTGACGACACCCACCACCAGCACGGTCGCGCCCGGCGGCAGCTCGAGCAGCGCGACGACGGCCTTCGCCCGGGCCCGGGACCTCTCCAGCGACGTCCCGGCGGGCAGCGGGACGGACCGCGCCCCGTTCTGTGGAACGTGCGGAGCAACGTGCATCAGATAGGCGTCCAGCGCGGCCACGCGCACCGGCAGCAGCGGATGCTCCAGCAGATGCGCCACGTTCGCGCCCACACACTCCTCGACCGCACGGTCGGACAGCGTCCCTGGCTCGACCGCGCACGAGCCGACGGCCGCGCCGAGCCGCAGGCTGAGGACCTCGTTGCGGTAGCCGGTGCCGCGCCCTTCGTGCCGTACCGCCTGCCGCGTGGTGAAGGCCACCGCGATCCGCTGCGCGGCCGGATCCGGACCCAGCTCACCGGCGCGGACACGCGCCACGAGCTCGTCGTACGACCCGCACGACTCGAACGTCGTCGTGCGGGCCGAGCCGGTGACGGCGGTCATCGGATCACCAACCCGGAGCGCAGTGCACCGAGCAGGACCTCGACGTGGTCGCGGGCGCCCAGCCCTTCGGCGTCACCCGCCATGATGTGCCCGAGGTACTCGTTGTTGCTGCCCGCCGCCTTCACCTGCTTGCCGGGCGCGGCGAGCTGCACCTCCAACACGCCCGGCACGTCCCGGAGTTCGCGGCCGTCCAGTGACTCGAGCGTGCCCGAGGTCGCCGGCACGAGGAAGCCGATGGCCGCGCTGCGCAGCCCGGTGTCGCTGCGCCGCAGGTCGGGCTCGCGGCCGAGGGACACCTCGACGAAGGCCGCGGCCAGGTCGATGCCGGTCACATGCCGGACCAGCTCGGTGATGCGGTTCCCCGCGGGCCGAGGGTTGACCTCGACCACGCGCGGCCCGGCCGAGGTCAGCTTGATCTCGGTGTGCGCCACCACGCCCTCGGTCAGAGCGAGGGCCTTGAGCGCGGCGAGGGCGGTCTGTTCGGCGGCCTCGGCGTCGGCGGCCGACAGAGCGGCCGGGAACATGTGCCCGGTCTCGATGAACGCGGGCGCCCCGCCGATGCTCTTGTCGGTCACGCCCACCACATGGACCGCGTCCGCGTGCGACACCGTCTCGACGCTCACCTCGGGGCCGTCCAGCAGTTCCTCCAGCAGGACGGCGGGCTCCCGGCGCTGTCCGCGGGCGTTGACCGGGAGGTCGGCCAACACCCTTACAGCGGCGGCGAGTTGCTCCTCGTCGTCCACGCGCCGCACGTACATGCCCGCGCACAGGTCGACCGGCTTGACGACCAGCGGGTAGCCGATCTCCCGCGCCGCCCGGGCTATGTCGGCCCACTCCTCGTGCACGGCGAAGTGCGGCCCGGGGACTCCCGCGTCGGCGAGGACACGGCGGGTGGCGTCCTTGCGGCAGGCGTCCTCCACCGCCTCCGGTGCCGGGCCCGGCAGCCCCAGATGCCCGGCGATCCGCGCCACGGTCGGAAGGTAGTAGTCGCAGGAAGTGATCACGCCGTCGAAGCGCAGTGCTTTGTGCAGCCTCTCGATCTCCGGCAGCAGGGCGGCTGTGTCGTTGGTGTCGGCGGTGATCACGTTGCGGGCGCCGAGCAGCGGGTGTGCCGCCCCCTCGGGGGCCGAGCGGAGGTAGTGGTGCAGGTCGCGGGTGAGGAACGTGAACTCGTGTCCGCCCTCCCGGATCGCCCTTGGCAGCAGTCTGCTCATCGACCCGACCCAGCTCTCGACCATCAGCAGATGAGCCACAACTCCCCTTTTCGTGCGGGCGGTTCAGACGTCAAGGCAGCCCGGAGCACCCTCGGGTGGGAGGGGTGGGCTTTGCGCAACGCACACGCTATCGATAATCATTTTCATTTACTAGCCCCTTACCGAACCGCCTTCGGCCTGCGGCGACGTGGTCGGATAGACGAACGCGGTGGACAGGGCGCCGTCCTCGGAGGGCACCGCCGGGCCGGCCTCGGCGATGCCGTCCGTCGTCGACAGTGCGGCCTGGACGGTCTGAAAAAATCCGGCCGAGGACTAGAGCGATTAAGTCTTCCGTTGTAACCTCCCCGCTATATCGATTTAGCTTCCAGCTCGCAGGTCGGTCCGCCTGTGAGCGGAGAAGGCCATTCGAGACGCGGGTGCGTCGCGCGCCGAGCCGGCCGTCTGTCGGCAAGGGTGCCTCGCCGTGTGTCTCACCCGACCCCGACCCGATCTCCGTTTGTCCGTCCCAGGACTAGTCGGTTGCGTAGCGAGTCGCGCTACTAGATCGATTTAGTAACCTCGGGACGAACGACCCCGACAGGAGCCGCACATGGCAGTCCCCAGTCTTCAGGACGGCATCGACAAGGCCGGTTCGCCCATCGGCCTGCTGTGGAAGCCGAACGCCGAACCGTGGACCCCCGAGGTGGTCGAGCGGGAGTATGCCGGCTGGCGCCGGGAGCAGGCCGCGTGGCACGAGGGCGTAGCGCTCCTCAACCTCTCGCACCACATGTACGACATGTGGATCGAGGGCCCCGACGCCACCAGGGCGTTGGCCGAGTACGGCGCGAACAACTTCGAGAAGTTCGCGATCGGCCAGGCCAAGCAGTACGTGCCCGTCACCCGGGACGGCCGGATCGTCACCGACGGCATCCTCGCCCGCCACGCCGAGAACAAGTACCTCCTCAGCGGGATCCCGGCCGCCCAGCACTGGGTGCAGTACCACGCCGAGAAGGCGAGCTACGACGTCGCCTTCGCCACCGACCCGTCCTCCGCGTTCCGCCCGGGCGGCGGAGACCCGAAGCTGTTCCGCTACCAGATCCAGGGCCCGTTGGCGCTGGAGCTGATCGAGAAGGTCTTCGGCGGTCCGCTGCCGCAGACCAAGTTCTTCCACGCCACCCCGGTCACCCTGGACGGCCGTTCCTTCGAGGCCCTGCGACACGGCATGGCCGGGCAGGCCGGCTACGAGTTCATCGGCCCCTGGGAACACGCCGCCCACGTCCACGAGGCGTTCCTCGAGGCCGGCGAGCCGCTGGGCCTCGTCCAGGTCGGCGCGCTCGCCTACGCCACCCCGAGCGTGGAGAGCGGCTGGGTCCCCTCCCCGGTCCCCGGCATCTACACCGACCCCGAGCTGGCCGGGTACCGCGCCTGGCTGCCGCTGTTCGGCATCGAGGGCAAACGCCCGCTCAACGGCAGCTTCTTCTCGGAGAACATCGAGGACTACTACGTCTCCCCGTACGAACTGGGCTACGGCAAGCTGATCCACTTCGGGCACGATTTCCACGGCCGTGACGCCCTGCTCAAGGCCAAGGACGAACCCCACCGCACCAAGGTCACCCTCGTCTTCGACCCGGACGACGTGCGACGGGTCGTCGGCGGGGGAGAGGACCCGGGCTTCGTCCTCACCTACGCCCGCCACCGCGTCGAGACCTCCGCGGGAATGATCGGCACGACCATGCAGACCGCCTCGATCGACCCGGTCGGCACGGTCCTGGCCCAGTCGCTGGTCGACTCCGCCCACGCCGCGCCCGGCACCGAGGTGAGCGTGGTCTGGGGCGAGCACCCCGGCGTCGGCACCGACCCCGAGGCCGACCTCGGGTTCCCGCGCATCCGCGCCACCGTCCAGCCCAGCCCCTACGACCGGCACGCCCGGACCGAGTACCGACGCGACGCGTAGTGCGGGCCCCGGCCGGCCGGAGGCAGCGAGGCGGGGGCCGGCGCCGGCCCCCGCCGCCCCCCCCGCCCCCCCCCCCCCCCCGGCCCCCCCCCCGCCGCGGGGCGGGGGGCGGCGCGGGGGGCGC
>NZ_JBSFWB010000042.1:0-66348 GCF_053592635.1 Streptomyces sp. NPDC002623
TGCACTGCACGGTCACCCTCCCCATGACGGCGGCCTCGCTCGGCACGAAGGTGCCGCTGGAGACGCTGGACGGTCTGGAGGACACTGCGCCGCGAGTGGTGGCCGCTGGGGCTGGTGTGTCTCGGTGCGTCGATGTCCAGCAAGCTCGCCCTGGTCAACGTCACCGTCGGGCTCGCGCGTTCGCTCGGACCACTGGGCATCAACGTCAACGCCATCGCGCCGGGCCTGGTGGAGAACGAGCCCGGATTCAGGAGCCTGCCGGCCGGCCATCCCGTACGCGCCGCCCTCGTCTCCGCCATCCCCGGCAAGAAGTCCGCACCCGCGGAGGACCTGCTCGGCGCCCTCCTGCTGCTGGCCTCCCCCGCCGGTGAGTGGATCAACGGACAGACGATCAGCGTCGACGGCGGCTGGGTCACCAGGCTCTGACCGGCCCGCCCGGCGAGAGAGGGGCACACCTATGGCAGAGCGCGCAGCTGGACACCGTACGAGGGTCGGCTTCATCGGCCTGGGCAGTCAGGGCGGGCCGATGGCGCGCCGCATCGTCGAGGAGTCCTACCCCCTGGCTCTGTGGGCTCGGCGCCGTGCGTCCACCGAGGCGTTCGGCGACACGGACGCCGTAGTGGCCGCGTCGCCCGCCGAGTTGGGGGCGGCCAGCGACCTCGTGTGTCTGTGCGTCGTAGCGGACGCCGACGTCGAGGACGTCATGCTGCGACCCGACGGCGTCCTGGCGGGCATGGCACCGGGCGGCGGCGTCGTCATCCATTCCACGATCCACCCGGACACCTGCCGGCACGTCGCCGACAAGGCCGCCAAGCGTGCCATCGCCGTCGTGGACGCCCCGGTCAGCGGCGGGGGCGGCGCGGCGGCGGAACGCCGACTGCTGGTGATGGCCGACGGCGAGGAGGCGGATGTCGCGCGCTGTCGTCCGGTGCTCGAGACCTTCGCGGACCCGGTGATCCATCTCGGCCCCCTGGGCAGCGGCCAACTCGCCAAGCTGCTCAACAACTTCGTGTTCACCGCCCAGTTCGGCCTGGCCCTGGACACCTTCTCCTTCGCCGAGCGTCTCGGCATGGACCGTGCGGCGGTCGCACGGGTCCTCGGGCACGGCAGTGGCGGCAGCAGGGCGGCGGGGATCCTGGCCGCCTCCGGTTTCGACACCTGCGGGCTGCGCCGGGCCCGGCCCCTGCTGCTCAAGGACGTCGACATCATGCGGGAGGTCGCCCGCGTCGCCGAGGCCGCCGAACCGCCCACGCTCACCCGACTCGCCGCGCACACCCTGGCCCTGCTGGACACCGCGCAGTCACCGTGAACCCGGTGCCCAGGAACGCCCGAAGTACCGCCCACCCGCACGAGATCCAGAACAGGCGGCTCCGACATGACCACACTTTCCGATCCTTCCGCCCCGACCGGTGAACTCGGCGTCACCGGGCCCCTCGTCGACGGCACCTGGCTCGACAAGACGTCCGTCGGCGCGCTGGACCACGTCAATCCCGCGACCGCCCGGGTGAACGGCTCCGTCCTGCTGAGCGGACCGCAGGAGGTCGACGACGCCGTGGCCGCCGCCAAGGCCGCTCACCCGCAGTGGCGGGCACTGTCCCCGGACAGACGGCGGCGCATCCTCCAGCGCGTCGAGGAACTGATGCTGGCCCGCGTTCGCGAACTCGGCCGCCTCACCACGCTCGAGATCGGCGCCCCGATCACCATGTCGTCCGCGCTCGCACATCTGTGCGCCGGCTGGTTCGGGTACTACGCGGGCTGGGCGGACAAGATCGAGGGGGCGACGATTCCGCCGAGCCCGGTGATGGTCCCCGGCCTGGACTACACGGTCCCCGAACCGTACGGGGTGGTCGGCATCATCCTGACGTGGAACGGCCCGATCATGTCGGTCGGTATGAAGATCGCCCCCGCCCTGGCCGCCGGGAACTGTGTCGTGGTCAAGTCGCCCGATCTCGCGCCGTTCACCGTGGCCCGGTTCGCCGAGATCGCCCTGGAGGCCGGCCTGCCGCCGGGGGTGCTGCACATCCTGCCCGGTGGCCCGGAGGCCGGGGAACGCCTGGTGCGCCACCCCGATGTCGGCATGATCTCCTTCACCGGCGGCATCCCGACCGCGCAGAAGATCCTCGATTCGGCGCGCCACACCCTCAAGCCGGTCCTGCTCGAACTCGGCGGGAAGACAGCGAGCGTGGTGTTCCCCGACGCGGACCTCGACCAGGCCGTCACCTCGACGGTTCGCTCCTGCTTCAACCTCTCCGGTCAGGGATGCAATCTCACCACGCGTCTGCTCGTCCACCGCGACGTGTACGAGCGCGTCGTGCAGACGGCCGCCGGGGCCGCGGCGTCACTGGGGGTCGGCGATCCCTTCGCCCCGGCCACGGCGCTAGGTCCCGTGATCGGGAGCGCGGCCCGTGTCCGGATCCTCGGAGTGATCGAGCGGGCGGCCGACAACGGCAGGATCGTCGTGGGCGGCCGGGCGGTCGACCCCTCGACGCTCCCGCCGCAGGCCCGGGACGGCTACTTCGTCGAGCCCACCGTGATCGCCGACGTGGATCCGGACAGCGAAGTCGCGCGGCACGAGGTGTTCGGCCCGGTGCTGTCGATCCTCCCCTTCAGCACCGAGGAGGAGGCGGTCACGCTGGCCAACGCCACTCAGTACGGCCTGGGCGCCGTCCTGTACACCCGTGACGTGTCGCGGGTGCAGCGCCTCGTCCCCCAGTTCCAGGCAGGCACCGTGCACGTCAACGGAGCGTCCGGGCAGCCGCCGGGCGCACCGTTCGGCGGCTACAAGCACAGTGGCCACGGCCGTGAGGGCGGCAAAGAGGGGCTGTACGAGTTCCTCCAGACCAAGAACGTCTTCATCCGTGCGTAGGACGGCGCGTCCGGCCCTCCCGACAACCTACGGAGCACAAATGAAGGACGGCAGCGCGGACCGCACCGCGACCGAGGTCATGGCCACCGCCGAACTCCCTTCCGCCCGGACACCGTTCGGTCGGGCGTCACGCGACTTCCTGTACGGCGAGGTGTGGTCACGGCCGGGGCTGAGCAGGCGGGACCGCCGCTGGGTCACCCTCACCTGCGTGGCCGCAGCCGACGCGCCCGGACCCATCGAGGAACACGTCCACGCGGCGCTCGCCGGCGGCGACATCGCCCTCGCCGAGATGCTGGAATTCGTGCTGCACTTCGCGGTCTACTGCGGCTGGCCCAAGGCCTCGCACATCGAAGGCGCCATCGCCCGCCAGTGGGACCGCATCCACCGCGAACGCGGCGAACCCACGCCGCCCTGGCCGGAGTTGGAGGAGGCCACGCTCGGCCCCAGCGACTTCGAGAAGCGTCTGGAGCGCGGCGTGGAGGAATTCATCGACGTCAATCTCACCCCGGCCCCGCCGGCGAACTCACCGTACCGGCACGCGGGAATACTGAACTTCGTGTTCGGCCACGTCTGGCAGCGGCCCGGCCTCACCCGCAGGGAGCGCCGAATCATCACGGTCGCCGGCGTCGCGTTGGACGACTCCCCTCTCCCGCTGCGCACCCACGTCGGCCCGGCACTGCACTCCGGTGATCTCACCAAGGAGGAGATGGACGAGATCGTGCTCCATTTCGCGGCGTACTACGGCTTCGCGAAGGGCGACGCGCTCGCGGACGCGGTGGAGGCGGCGTGGCCGGCCGAGCCCGGCTGACCGGGCGGGCCCGCTCACGCACCGCGCAGGGACTCCGCGGCGAGTTCTCCGATCAGGACGGCGGTGGCGGCGGGCCCGCGCAGCGGGGCCTCCGGGAGGATCGAGGTGTCGGCCACGCGCAGGCCGGTGACTCCGTGCACCCGCCCGTGGCCGTCGACCGCGCCCGACGGGCCCATCGGAACGGTGCCGCACGTGTGCTGGGCCGTCCCCAGGTGCGCCCGGATCCACCGGTCGAGAGCGCGGTCGTCGTCCGCCGCGTCCCGGACGGACGGCTCGACGCCCGCGCGCACCTCGTCGAACGCGGTCGTGTCCAGCAGGCGCACCGCAGCCCGGACGGCCTCACGCAGTCGGCGGCGGTCGTCCGGCGTGGCGAGGTAGCCGTAATCGACGTACGGGGGAACCCGTGGGTCGGCCGAGACGGTCCGCAGCCCACCGCTCCTGCGAGGTGTCAGCGCGGACACCAGGAACGCGGACGCCGCTCGCCCCGCCGCCACGGTCTGCTCGGTGAGTGCGGTCAACGGCAGGATCGACTGGAGGACTTCGAGGTCCCCGGCGCCATGCCCACCGGAGGAGGACGCCAGATGCAGCACACCACCGAGCCAGGTGCCCTCGGGAGCGGGCAGCGGATGCCGCGGCTGCCATGTCACGGCCACCTGGGGATGATCGCTGATCGCGGCGCCGACGGCGGGCAGGTCCGCCACGACTCGGATGCCGAGGCCGGCCAGCCGCCGCGCCGGGCCGATCCCCGACAGATGCAGCAGATGCGGCGTGGCAAGGGCGCCTGCGCACACCACGATCTCGCCGGCCCGGAGGACCTCGCGCCGCCCCGCCCGCTCGACCACCACGCCGGTCGCCCGGCCTCGCTCGACGACGATCGAACGCACGGTGCGCTCGCCGAGCACGGCGAGGTTCGGCCGGCGGGACACCCCGAGCAGGTAGGCGAGTCCCGTGTTGACCCGTCGGCCCGCACGCGTGTTCGTCGGCACGGGCCCGAAGCCCGGCTGATCCTGCGCGTTCTTGTCGGCTTCCTCGGGGTACCCCAGTTCCGCCGCGGCGGCGGCGAAGGCGACTGCCGCCGGATGATCCAGTGCCGCGCGCCGCACGGGTACGGGACCCGAAAAACCGTGCAGCGCGTTGTCCGGGCGGTCGAGGTCGCTCTCCATCGCGCGCAGGAAGGGCAGTACCTGCTCGTACGACCAGCGGGCGTCGCCCGTCTGCCGCGCCCACCGCGCGAAGTCGGCCCGGCGCGCCCGGATGAAGTAGCCGCCGTTGACGGTGGTCGAACCGCCCAGGATCCGGCCTCTGGGAGCGGTGTAGGGGTGGTGCGGGGTGAGATGCACGGGGACGGACCGCACGTACGGATGGTCCGGCCATGCTCCCGGCACCAGGCGCGCGTCGAGGACCTTCTCCGGGAACCCGCGGTGGGGCACCGGCCCTGCCTCCAGGAGGACCACCTCGCAGCCCGCGTCCTCGCTGAGCCGGGACGCCAGCCCCGCGCCGCTGCCGCCCGCACCTACCACCAGTACATCGGGGATCCGCACCGGTCCGGGATTCCCTTCGCCGCTCGACGGAAATATCATTCTCTAGGAACGATAATCCATCTATCCATAAAGACATACGGGAGTCTCGATGGCAGATACGAAGATGCCGATACCGGCGGGGGCGAGCGAGCCCGAGCGCACCGAGCCGGATGCCACGGAGGACCACGAGTCCCTCGTGGACTCCCTGATCGAGGACATCTCCATCGACGGCATGTGCGGCGTGTACTGATGTCCCTCGATCTCGACCGGGCATGGGTCCTGCACCCTCAGGTCTCCCTGCGGCCCGAGCCGTTCGGCGCGCTTCTGTACCACTTCGGCACACGCCGCCTGACCTTCCTCAAGGACTCCCGCCTGGTCGAGATCGTCCACCGACTGCCCGAGGCGCCCTCGGCTCGTGCCGCGTGCGCGGCCTGCTGTGTTCCGGATACCGAACTCCCCCGCTTCGGGGCCGCGTTGGCGTCTCTGGCGGAGTCCGACATGCTCGTCGAGCGCACCCATGCGTGAGATCGCCGCGGGTCTCGCGGCCTGGGACCGGCAGGGCGCGCGGTACGCGCTCGCGACGATGGTCTCGGCCGACGGCAGCGCCCCGCGCGAACCCGGGGCGGCCATGGCCGTCGCCGAGAGCGGCGACGTGCTGGGCAGCGTGTCGGGCGGGTGCGTCGAAGGTGCCGTGTACGAGCTGTGCGATGAGGTCCTCGCCACCGGCGTGGCGGTGCGCGAGAGCTTCGGCTACTCCGACGACAGCGCCTTCGCCACCGGACTGACCTGCGGTGGGACGATCGAGGTGTTCGTGCAGCCGCAGCCGCCGCCCCGGGTGGTCGAGAGGGCCGCCGGGCCGGCCCCCGTGGCCGTCGTCCATCTTCTGGAAGGCTCCGCCGCCACCCTCGCCGTCGAGCCCGGGGCGGTGCACGGGACCACCGGTTCGCCACGGCTCGACGCCGTGGTGGCCGCCGAGGCGCGCGCCATGCTGTACGTCGGGGCGAGCGGAGTCCGTTCGCTGGGCTGCCGCCCGAGCACGGAGGTCTTCATCGCCTCGCACGCCCCCCGTCCGCGCCTGCTCGTCTTCGGCGCCACGGATCACGCCGCGGCCGTGGTGTCCCTCGGCACGTTCCTCAGCCATGACGTCACCGTGTGCGACGCCCGAGGGGTGTTCGCGACGCCCGCGCGCTTCCCGGACGCGGACGAGGTGGTCGTCGACTGGCCGCACCGCTACCTCGCCACGACCACGACCGACACCCGCACGCTCGTCGTAGTGCTCACCCACGACCCGAAGTTCGACGTGCCGCTCCTGGAGGTCGCTCTGCGCCTCCCGGTCGCGTACGTGGGCGCGATGGGCTCACGGCGCACGCACGAGGAGCGGCTCGCCCGGTTGCGCGCGGCGGGACTCACCGACCGGGAACTGGCGCGGCTGCACTCGCCGATCGGCCTCGACCTTGGGGCTCGCACGCCCGAGGAGACGGCGGTGTCGATCGCCGCGGAGATCGTGGCAGTCCGACGGTCGGGCACCGCCCTCCCCCTCCGCCGGACCACAGGCCCGCTCCATCACGAAACCAAGCCCCGTCCGGCCACGACCTGAGGACCCCATGACCACCACCCCAGCGGGCTCCCGACAGCCACGGCTGACCACGCTGTTCGAGACCGGCCTCGACGCGCCCATCTGCCTCACCTGGGAACTGACCTATGCCTGCAATCTGGCCTGCGGTCACTGCCTGTCCAGCTCCGGGCGGCGCGACCCGCGTGAACTGACCACCGCGCAGGCCAAGTCAGTCATCGACGAGCTGGAGGCCATGCAGGTCTTCTACGTCAACATCGGCGGCGGGGAACCGACCGTGCGCCCCGACTTCTGGGAACTGCTCGACTACGCCACAGCACATCACGTGGGCGTGAAGTTCTCCACCAACGGCGTCCGGATCACGCCCGATGCCGCACGGCGGATCGCGGCCGACGACTACGTCGACGTCCAGGTCTCGCTGGACGGCGCGACCGCCGAGATCAACGACGCGCTGCGCGGGCCGGGTTCGTACGCGACGGCGGTACGAGCCCTGCACCGTCTCGCCGACGCAGGCATGCGAGGCGTCAAACTCTCCGTCGTCTGCACCCGGCACAACATCTCCCAGGTCGACGACTTCAAGGCCCTCGCGGACCGCTACGGGGCGCAGCTGAGGCTGACCCGGCTGCGGCCGTCCGGCCGCGGCGCGGACGTCTGGGACGACCTGCGTCCCACCGCGGACCAGCAGCGGCGGTTGTACGCCTGGCTGCTCGACCACGGTGACTCCGTGCTGACCGGCGACTCGTTCTTCCACCTGTCGGCGCTCGGCCGTTCCCTGCCGGGCCTCAATCTGTGCGGGGCCGGACGGGTGGTGTGTCTGATCGATCCGGTCGGTGACGTGTACGCGTGTCCGTTCGCGATCCACGACGACTTCCTCGCGGGGAACGTGCGGGGGGCGGGCGGCTTCGCCGGAGTCTGGCGCACGTCTGAGCTCTTCCGGCGGTTGCGCGTGCCGCAGTCCGCGGGCGCGTGCGGGTCGTGCCGCTTCTACGACTCCTGCAAGGGCGGCTGTATGGCCGCGAAGTTCTTCACGGGGCTGCCGTTGGACGGGCCGGACCCCGAGTGTGTACGCGGGTTCGGCGAGGAGCTGCTGGCGCGGCGGCCCGCCGACCGCGGCGGCCTGCCGCGGCCGAGCGGCGATCACTCACGGCCCGTGCTCGTCCCCCTGACCCGCCGGCCGTCGGCGCCCCCCGTATCCGCGTGCGACGCGAGCCCTTTGTCCGGGTTCCGTCCCTGATGTCCCCGAGGAGGCACCCGAGTTGAGCCCGATGAAGCTTTTGCGCGCGAACCCGTGGTTCGAGACGGTCGAAGAAGCCCGACGGCGGGCCAGGCGGCGGCTGCCCAGCAGCGTGTACGGAGCTCTGGTCGCCGGGTCGGAACGCGGCCGGACGCTCGACGACAACGCCGCCGCGTTCGCCGAACTCGGGTTCGCTCCGCGCGTGGCCGGGCAGCACGGCGTCCGTGAACTCGCCACCACCGTCCTGGGGGTCGAGACACCGCTTCCCGTGGTCGTCTCCCCCACCGGAGTCCAGGCGGTCGATCCCGGGGGCGAGGTCGCCGTCGCTCGGGCCGCGGCGAACCGGGGCGTGATCATGGGGCTGAGCTCGTTCGCGAGCAAGCCGGTGGAGGAGGTCTGCGCGGTCAACCCGAACGTGTTCTTCCAGCTCTACTGGAGCGGCGAGCGCGAGGTGATGCTGCAGCGAATGGAGCGGGCCCGCAGGGCCGGGGCGAAGGCGCTCGTCGCCACGTTGGACTGGTCGTTCTCGCAGGGGCGCGACTGGGGCAGTCCGGTGATCCCGGAGCGGATCGACGTGCGGACGGCCCTGCGGTTGGCGCCCCAGGTCCTGCCCCGGCCGGGCTGGTTGTGGCGGTTCGCGCGCTCCGGCGGCGTACCGGACCTGGTCGTGCCGAACCTGCGGCGGCCCGGCGGCGAGGCACCGACGTTCTTCGGCGCGTACGGCGAGTGGATGGGCACACCGCCGCCGACGTGGGACGACGTCAAGTGGCTGCGGGAGGAATGGGGCGGGCCCTTCCTGCTGAAGGGGGTGTGCCGGGTCGATGACGCGCGCCGGGCGGTCGACGCGGGCGTGAGCGCGATCTCGGTGTCCAACCACGGCGGCAACAACCTGGACACCACACCCGCGACCATCCGTCTGCTGCCCGCGATCGCGCGGGCCGTCGGGGGCGAGATCGAGGTGCTGCTCGACGGCGGAGTGCGGCGCGGCGGCGATGTCGCCAAAGCCCTGGCCCTGGGCGCACGGGCGGTACTCATCGGACGGGCCCATCTGTGGGGCCTGGCGGCGAACGGGCAGGCCGGCGTGGAGAACGTCCTCGACATCCTGCGCGGCGGTCTGGACTCCGCGGTCCTGGGGCTCGGGCGCTCCTCGGTCCATGAACTGCGCCCGGACGACCTGTATGTGCCGCCCGGGTTCGCCGTGACGCTCGGCGGCGACCGCGGCCCGGGGCGCTGAGGTGTCCGCCCCGCTCGCGGGGGCGGCCTGGCCCGATGTTCCGCAGGGCGCCCTGGTCCTGGTGCCGCTCGGCTCGACCGAACAGCACGGCCCGCACCTTCCGCTGTCCACCGACACGGTGATCGCACGGGCCGTGGCGGACGGGGCGGCCGGTCTCCTGCCCGGCAGGGTGCTGGTGGCGCCGGCGCTGCCCTACGGGGCGAGCGGGGAACACGCGGACTTCCCCGGGACCGTGTCCGTCGGACACGACGTCCTGCGGGCCGTACTCGTCGAGACGGTGCGGTCCCTGGCCTCGTGGGCGCGCCGGATCGCCTTCGTGAACGGGCACGGCGGCAACGCCGAGACCCTGCGGACGGCCGTCGTCGCGCTGCGCCACGAGGGGCACGACGTGGGCTGGACCGGGTGCGACGTTCCTGGCGGCGACGCCCATGCCGGTGCCACGGAGACATCGCTCCTGCTGTACCTGTGGCCGGAGCGGGTGGCCATGGAGCGGGCGGGTCCGGGCGACCTCCGCCCGCTCGCGGCGATCATGCCGCAGTTGCGGGACCTGGGAGTCCGCGCCGTGTCGCCGACCGGGGTGCTGGGCGATCCGAGCCGGGCGAGCGCGGTTCAAGGGCGATTACTGCTACGGGAGTTGGCGGTGAAGACAGCCGGACGGATCGGTGCCTGGGCTGTCGACGACACGGGACGGCTGGTGCGATGACCAACGACTCACTGACTCCACGGGGACTGCCGATCGCACTCGACCGGGCGGTCTCCTTCTGGGCGGGCGGGCGTCTCGTGACGGGCGGCGCTCCCTGGGGAGTCGCCCGCTTCGCGGAGACCGCGCTCCCCCATCTCACCGCTCTGCGCCTCGCCGGGCACGCCGGTCTGTCCCCCGACACGGCCGTGGGACGCGCCCTGGCCCGGCAACTGCTCGACCGGGGCCTCGCCCACCCGGTGCTCTCGCCGCGGCCCGGTCCGCACGCGGTGACGGCGGTGGTTCCGGCGTTCGGACGCCCGGGCGAACTGAGCCGCTGTCTGGCCTCGTTGCGGGGCCTTCCCGTACTCGTCGTGGACGACGGCTCACCCGATCCGGGCCCCGTTCGCGCGGCGGCCGATGCCCATGGGGCGCGTCTGGTCCGCCACGAGGTCAATCGCGGTCCGGCGGCGGCCCGCAACACCGGTCTGGCCCTGGTGGACACCGCGCTGGTCGCCTTCGTCGACTCCGACTGCCGCCCGGAGAAGGGCTGGCTGGACATCCTCGTCCCGGTTTTCGACGATCCGCGGGTGGCGGCCGTCGCGCCACGGATCGTGCCTGATGTGCCCGCTCCCCCCATGGGCCTGCTCGCCCGCTACGAGGCCGCGCGCTCCGCCCTCGACCTCGGCCGGGACCAGGCGCTCGTACGTCCCGGCGCGCGGGTCGGCTTCGTGCCGACAGCCGCTCTCGTCGTCCGGCGGGACGTGCTGCGCAAGGTCGCGTTCGACGAGGGTCTGCGGCTCGGCGAGGACGTCGACTTCGTGTGGCGGCTGCATGATCACGGCCTTCAGGTGCGGTACCGGCCACAGGCCCGCGTCGCCCACACTCCCCGGCTCGGCCTGCGCGACTGGGTACGCCGCCGCTACGAGTACGGCACCTCGGCGGCGGAGCTGGCCGAGCGCCACCCCGGTCGGCTCGCGCCCGCGCGTCCCTCCGGTTTGAACCTGCTGTGCCTCGCGTGCCTCGCCCTTGGGCACCCGCGGACGGCGGCCACGAGCGCGCTCGTCGCTTCGGCGTTGCTGCGCCGGCGCCTGTCGGGGACACCGGGTGCGACGGGGCTCAGCGCGTCCGTGGTGGCGCAGGGGCTGGCCGCCGACGCGGCCACGCTGGGGCTCGCACTGCGCCGCGAGTGGTGGCCGCTGGGGCTGGTGTGTCTCGGTGCGTCGATGTCCAGCAAGCTCGCCCGCGCGGCGGCGACGGCCATGCTCGCGCCGATCGTCGCCGAGTGGGCCGCGCGCGGACCCGCCCTGGACCTCGTACGGTGGACCGCCCTGCGGTGCCTCGACGACCTGGCGTACGGGACCGGTGTGACCGGCTCGGCCTGGCGCCACCGGTCGCTCGCACCGCTGCTGCCGCAGGTGCGCCTGCCGTTCCTGCGACGCGGCTCGGCACGTCGTACCCGCCGGTGAGGGCGCCGATGGCGTGGGGCCGACGATTCCAGCCGCCCCATGCCGTCCGGCCGGCTCAGTCCGGGGGCGGGAACACCGGTGCCCCGGAGTCCGCGTCGGCGATCGAGATCGCCTCGATGGAAGCGGCCCCGCTCGCGTGGCGCGGCGCGGTGTCGAGCAGGACTTCTCGGGCCAGGGATTCGTACCGGCAGGCCCCCGGTAGGCCACCCATCCGCTGGTGTTGGCGAACAGGAACCGGAAGGAGAGCGTGCCCTCCGGGATCCGGTACGGGCCGGGGAACAGCATGCCGACGGCGATGCGGTTCAGGTGCGGGTGCCCGCGTAGCGCTCCGTCGCGGGAGTGTCGTCACCGGTTGATGCCATCGGTCCGGCCCTCCGTCCGGGTACTGAGGTGCCGAGCGAGTGTGTGACCGTGATACTGAACGACTGTTTAAAACCCGTTCTTCGGGAGCGTCAAGCACAATGACCGCATGACTGCGCCTCGCCGAATGGGTACGGAGAACTCAAAGACGCGCCTGCTCCTGCTCGACGTCACGGAGCGGCTGATGCTCGAGGAGGGCTACGCGGCCGTCGGCGTCAGGAGAGTGGCGCGCGAGGCCGGAGTCGCCCCGGCTCTCGTCCTGTACTACTTCCGCACGCTCGACGACCTGTTCCTCGCCGCACTGCGGCGGCGCGCCGACCACGAGCTGGAACGGCAGATCCGCCTCCTCGCCGGCCCCCAGCCACTGCGCGCCCTGTGGCGGCTCACCAGCCACCCGGGCAACGCGCTGACGACCGAGTTCACGGCGCTGGCCAACCACCGCAAGGCGATCCGCGCCGAACTCGCCGCCCGCGCGGAGAACTACCGCGAGGCGCAGATCGAAGCCCTCACGCGCGGGCTCGCCAAGTCGGGAGTGAAGCTGCCGCCCGGGATGTCCCCGGCGGTGCTGCAGGTGCTGGCCAACGCGCTCGGCCGGATCATCATGATCGAGAACACGATGGGCATGACGACCGGGCACACGGAGGCCCTCGCCTTCGTGGAGCGGTTCCTCCAGCACTACGACGGCACCTCCGAGCCCGCCGAGGCACCCGAGCCCTGACAAACCGTCACGTCCCCACGAAGGGGATGCACAGGCGGAGCTACGCCTGCCTGGCGGGCGTCGAGGGCGGCCGGGAGTCGACTGCCTCCGAAGGGGGCTGCGCGCCGAGGAGCAGCACCGCCAGCGAGTCGCACACGACCTCGGGATAACGTTCACCGTCCGAGTCGACCAGCCACTGCTGCTGGAGGCCCTCCAGCAGGGCCAGCAACGCGGCGGCCGCCGTCCGCGGGGTCAGGCCGCTCGGCAGCCGTTCGCCGTAGCGGGCGGCGAGGCCGTCGGCGAGCATGGCCCGGAGCTCGTGAAGCCGTGCGGCAGCGAACTCACGGGCCGGCTCCTGCCCGGTGGCGGCCTCCGCCATCACCACACTGTGCACCTGCGCGAGGCACGGGATGCCCTGATCGAAGGCGACGGCCTCCGCGAACCGACCTGGCATGTCCGGGTCGTCCCAACCACCGCTGATGTGCTGTCGGTTGAGCTCTTCGCGGAAGTGGAGCAGGGCGAACAGGAGGTGCTTCTTGCTGGGGTAGTAGTGCAGCACACCCTGCCGGGTCAGGGACGACCGTTCGGCCACCGCGTCGATGGAGGCTCCTCGATAGCCGTGCTCGGCGAAGACCTCGACCGCCGCCCGGAGTATCTGCTCATGCCGCACCGAGACCATCAACCCACCCGCCCCACCACTGGCCGCAAAGAGCAGTACGCGCTGCAAGCCTACGGACGGACCGACAGATGCGGGAGGCGTCGGTACGCCCCGACTTCCCGCAGCCCTCCCGGCCGCCCCGTCGCACACGCAGGGCTTCACACCTCACCGATGGTGAGAATAGAGTTCTCATATTCGGAAAGGAGCGTTTCAATGCTGGAAACCAAGGCCCTCAGCGCGTCCCTCGGAGTGGAGGTCACCGGCGTCGAGGACCCGTTCGACGACGCCCTGATCCACCGGTGCGTCGAAGCCCTCAAGTGGCGCGGCGTTCTACTCATCCGGGACATCCACCTGGACGACGAACAGCAGATCGCGTTCTGCGCCAAGTTCGGCGAAGTCGCTTCCGTGCGCGGCAAGCAGGTCTTCACGGTGTCCCTCGATCCCTCCATGAACCCGTCCGCGGAGTACCTGAGAGGGACCTTCCACTGGCACCTCGACGGCACCACCGACGACGACGTGCCCATCAAGGCGACGACGCTGACGGCACGTCAGGTCGCCATGGTGGGAGGCGGAACGGAGTTCGCCAGTACGTACGCGGCGTACGAAAACCTCTCCGAGCAGGACCGCAAGCGCTGCGCGAACCTACGCGTGGTGCACAGTTTCGCTGCCGCACAGCTGAAGGCGAAGCCCGACCCCAGCGCGAAGGAGCTGGCGGGCTGGCGCCGCCTGCCCGAGCGCGAGATGTCCTTGGTGTGGCGGCGCCGCGACGGCCGACGCTCCCTCGTCATCGGCGCCACCGCGGACCGCATCGTCGGTATGGATCCCGCAGAGAGCCGCGCCCTGCTCAACGAACTTGAGGAATCCTGCACTCAGGAGCGGCTCCGCTACACACACGACTGGCAGGTCGGCGACCTGGCCGTATGGGACAACACCGGCATTCTGCACCGGGCCCTCCCCTACGACCACTCCTCGGAGCGCACCCTGCACCGCTCCACGATCGTCGGCGACGAACCGTTCGGATGAGTGGGTGGACCGGCGCGGCCTCGGCACACTCCGCGCCCCGCTTCCCCTTGCCCTGACTCACACCGAAGGATCCGTCATGACCTTCCCCGCCATGCCGCCGGCCGTTCTGCAGTTCTTCCGCGCCTCTCAGGAGGGCGACGCCGATTCCTGGGCGAAGGCATCCGCCCAGGAATCGGCGTATTCCACGACCCCATCGGCACACCGCCCCGCACCGGCCGCGCAGCGATCCACGCCTTCCTCAAGTCGACGCTGCGGAACTTCCAGCCCTTCCTCGGCCTGACCCCCATGGAGGCCCATACCGTCGGCCGCCACGTCGCCGTCTCCTGGCACGGGGCCGCCGTGACCTCGGAGGGCAGGCCGGTCAAGCGGTCCGGCATCAACATCCAAGAACTCGACGACGACGGCCTGATCCGGGGCGCCAAGGCGTATTTCAACCGCGCCGCCTTCCAGGCCCAGCTCACCGGCCGCTGAGCCGACCGCTCCCGGCGGCGCGGTACGGTCCCGGTCCATGGCGGCATGCCGCGGGCCGGTGCGGACGGGCACCGGCTGCGCGGCGAGCGACGGCCCCCTTCACACGCCGAGATCGGCACCGGCTTCGGAGCCGGAGCATGCGGTCCCGTCGGCCACCGGAGGGCTCGCTTCGCCGGGTCCGGCGGTCATGCGGCGGCTCGCTTCGCCGAGGCCGTCGGCGAGTGCCCGCACCTGGTCGGGCGTGAGCACATCGATGAGCAGCTCCCTGACCATGTCCACATGGCCGGGCGCCGCCCGCTCCAGCAGAGCCATGCCCTCGTCGGTGAGTACGGCGTAGACCGCGCGCTCGTCACTCGGACAGGTTCGACGGCGCACCAGCCCGGCCTTCTCCATCTGCCCGATCTGGTAGGTCAGCCCGCTCTTGGAGTTGACCAGGGCGGAGGCCAGTTCGGCCATCCGCAGTTCCCGGTCCGGGGCCCCGCTGAGCCGGGCGAGGATCTCGTACTGCAGGCCGGACAGCCCGAATTCGCGCTTGAGCCGCTGCTCCAGCCGTCGATACAGCAGCGCGTGCGCGGTGGTGAAGGCCGTCCAGGCACGCTTCTCCTCCTCATTCAGCCATCGCGTATGACCCACGCCACACCCCTCCAGGTTGTTCAAATTGGAACTCCATCCTATCGTCAATGGAAAGCGTTCAAATTTGAATTAATCAACGCCACGGGAGACGCCATGACCACCAGCACCGCCGCCACCGTCCGTACCCGGGTCCGTGTTCCGCTGAGCTTCTCGGACGGCTACCAGGTCACCGCCGAGGTGGTCACGTTCAACGGTCTGGCCGACGGTGCCGAGCACGTCGCCCTGGTTCTGGGAGATGCGGTCGGCGCGGCCACCCCGCTGGTGCGTCTGCACTCCGAAGGCCTCACCGGTGACGTCTTCGGATCCGCCCGCTGCGACTGCGGCCCCCAGCTGCGCGAGGCAACCGAACACATCGCCGCCACCGGAGGCGTCCTGCTCTACCTCCGTCAGGAAGGCCGCGGCATCGGCCTGTACAACAAGCTCGACGCCTACGCCCTGCAGGACCAGGGCCTGGACACCTACGAGGCCAACCTGGCCCTCGGCCTGCCCGAGGACGCCCGCGACTACACGGCCGCCGCCCAGATGCTCAGCGCCCTCGGCATCACCGAGCTGAACCTGCTCACCAACAACCCCGACAAGGCGCAGCAGCTCCGCGACCTCGGCATCTCGGTCGCCCGGACCGTCCCCACGGGTGTGCACACCACGCCCAGCAACCTGCGCTACCTGCGCGCCAAGGTCCAGCACACCCACCACACCATCGCCCTCGCGCCAGTGCCGAGCCTCGTCGGCTGAGCCTCGCAACGAACACCTCGGACACTCCCATGACCGCGCATCCGCAGGTGGTGCTCTCCTGTGCCATGGGTTTCGTCGACGAACTCCACCTCGTCACCGCACCGTTCTTCATCGGCGATGCCAAGGCGCCCCGCTTCGTCGGCACCGGGCCCTTCTCCCACGGCCCCGGCCGGCCCCTGCGTCTGACCGAAACCCGAGCCATCGGAGACCTGGTCCACAGCCACTACCTCGCCGACTCCCCCACCCAAGGCGCTGACAGCGCAACAACCCGCCGGCCGAGAAAGGCATCAGCATGAAAGCCGTCGTCGTCACCGATTTCGGAGCCCAGCCCGAGCTCGTCGACCTACCCACTCCCGAGCCCGGCACCGGCGAGATCCTGGTCCGCGTCCACGCCGCCGGAGTGAACCCCTTCGACTGGAAGGTCACGGACGGCGCCCTCAGGGACTCCGTAGCGCACTCCTTCCCCCTGGTCATGGGCTCGGACGCCGCGGGCGTGGTCGAGAAGACCGGGCCGGGCGTCACCCGCTTCCGCCCCGGGGACCGTGTCTACGGGCAGTTCATGCGCCTGCTCCAGGGTCAGGGCTCCTACGCCGAGTACACCCTCGCCGAACAGGACAGCAACATCGCCCTCATCCCCGAGGGTCTCTGCTTCACGCTCGCCGCCGCCCTTCCCACCGCGAGCGTGACCGCCTACCAGGCCGTCCAGGCCGCGCGACTCGCCGCCGGACACACCCTTCTGATCAACGGCGCCAGCGGCGGCGTGGGCCAGTCGGCCATCCAGTTCGCCGCCCGGGCCGGAGCCCACGTGCTGGCCACCGGAACCCCCGAGCTGGCCGATCACCTGCGCGATCTCGGTGCCCACGCCGTCATCGACTTCACCCTGGCACCCACCCATGAGCAAGTGGCAGCCGCGCACCCCGAGGGCATCGACGCCGTCGTCGACCTCGTCACCCCGACCGGCGGCGACATCAGCCCGATGGCCGGTCTGCTCCGCGCCGGCTCCACCCTGGTCAGCACCAACTACGCCACCGATCCGGAGGCCCTGGCAGCCCGCGACATCCTCGGCGTCAACCTCGGCAACCGTCCCACCGTCGAGACGCTGACGACACTCGCCGAGCTCGCCGCCTCCGGTGAGCTGCGCGTCCGTATCGACGCGGAAGTCGCGCTCGCCGACGCCCCGGCCATCATCGCCAAGGCACGTGCCGGCCATGCCACCGGAAAGACCGTCATCGTCCCCTGACGTGCAAGAAGACATCAGCCACACCCGGCCCTCCCGGGCCGACCCGACACCCTACGGAGTAGACATGAACCGAACAGCGCAGGCCGTGCGTTTCGACCAGTACGGCGATCGCGACGAGCTGTATGTCACCGACGTCCCGATGCCCGAGGCAGGGCTCGGGGAAGTCGTCGTCGAGGTCCGTGCCGCCGGCATCAACCCCTTCGACGCGATGATCCGCTCCGGGGTCATCCGGGATCTGTTCCCGGTGGACTTCCCGTCCGGCCAGGGCAGCGACCTCGCCGGGGTCGTCGCGGCTGTCGGTGCCGGGGCCGACGGGTTGGCCGTCGGCGACGAGGTGCTGGGCTGGTCGCCGACCGGAGCCACGCAGGCGACGCATCTGGCTGTCGCGGCGGACCGGTTGGTGGCCAAACCGCCTCAGGTGAGCTGGGAGGTGGCGGGCTCCCTACACATGGTCGGCGCCACGGCCTACGCCGCACTGCGCGCCGTCGCTCCCCAGCCCGGGGAGACGGTCGCCGTGTCTGCCGCCGCGGGAGGGGTCGGTTCGTTCCTCGTACAGATGCTCACCGGCCGGGGCGTGCGCGTGCTCGGCATCGCCTCGTCGGCCAATGCCTGGTGGCTGCAGAAACACGGCGTCGTCCCGGTGCCGTACGGAGAGAACCTTCGCGGGCGGCTCGAGCAGGCAGCGGGAGCGGGCGGAATCGACGCGTTCATCGACCTCTACGGGCCGGAGTACCTCGACCTCGCTGTCTCACTCGGCATAAAGCCGGACCGCATCCAGACCACCGTCGCCATGGAACGTGCGGCGCAGATCGGTGCCCGGACCGACGGCCGCCACAACGCGACCGCACGCGAGATCCTGGTGGAGCTGGTCGATCTGGTCGCCTCGGGTGCCGTCGAGATCCCGATCGCCGCCACGTACCCGCTCGACCGCGTGGCCGACGCCTTCGCGGAGCTGGAGCAGGGACACACCCACGGCAAGATCGTCCTGATCCCCTGACCGGGGCCACGGGCGAACCCGCGAGTGCAGTCGCCCCCTCACGTCCACGCTTCCTTTCCCTTTGCATCTCCCTTCCTCATACCTACGGAGAAACGCACATGACCGACCGTGCCGACCAGACCATCGATGCCCTGCGCAGCGGACACGACTATCTGACGGCCGTGGTGCACGGCCTCGCCTCCGCCGACCTCTCCCGGCCCTCCGGAGCGTCAGGGTGGGACGTGTCGCAGGTGCTCAGCCATCTGGGCAGTGGCGCCGAGATAAGCCTGGCAGTCCTGGAGGGCGCGTTGAACGCCACCGGCATGCCCGACGAGGACTTCAACAAGTCCGTGTGGGCGCGCTGGGACGACATGTCACCCGTTGAGCGGGCCGAGGGCTTCGTGGCTGCCAACGAGGCGCTGGTCAGCCGCTACGAGGGCCTCGACGCGCAGACACGCAAGGAACTGAAGGTCGACCTCGGTTTCCTGCCCGTGGCGGCCGATGTCGCCACGGTGGCCGGCATACGGCTCACCGAGTTCGCCCACCACACCTGGGACGTGGAGGTCGCCTTCGATCACGAGGCGCCCCTGCTCTCCGCCGTGACCGGACTGCTCCTCGACCAGGCCGGCGCATTCCTGAACTTCCTCGGCAAGGCCGACGCCCTGGACGCCCGCCCGGTCCGCATAGCCGTCCACACCACGGCACCCGAGCGCACGTTCGGACTGGAGGTCGGGAACACGATCGCGCTCACCGATGAGCCGGAGAAGCCCGACGCCGTCCTGACCACACCGGCCGAATGGTGGCTGCGGCTCACCACCGGGCGCCACGCGCCCGCGCACACGCCGAGCGCGGTGTCTCTGGTGAGCACCTCCCTCACCCTCGACGACCTGCGACGGATCTTCCCCGGCTTCTAGCCGACGCCGACCGGCACCGCCGGACACAGGTGGTCGCCCGGCCCTCCGGAGTTCCCTGATCGTTGAGGGAAACGCGCGCCCCCGCCGCCCACTCGTTCTCTCAGGCGGGCGCAGGCGCCTGCTCCCGCAGGGCCGGGCAGACCACGTCGACGCGCCCGGTAGAAGCGGTCGAAGACGTGGGGCACTGCGTCCGAGGGCGGTGCCCGGACCCTCGTCCTGGACGCGAAGCGTCACGTCGACACCACTCGTACCCAGCGTCACGGCGCAGCGCGCGGTAGCGGGGGTGCGCATGCGGACGTTGGAGTGCACGAGCACCAGGTCGCCCTCGGAGATGACCCCCTTGACGTCGACCATGGTGTCCGGGAACTGCTGATGGATGGCGAGGCCGAGATTCTTCGACGCCTGATGACGGCGACGGCCGACGGGGCGGCCACGAGCATGGTGGCAGGGATCGTGCATGCGGGTGTGGGTGATGTCACCACCACGTACATCCCGCCGTGCCGAAGACAACGCCTCGGCACGACGCGAAGGTTCACGCGGTCAGGTCAGCGAGCGTTGAAGCGGTACGACCCCGCTCGGGCGCGGTAGACCTTGTAGTCGGCGCCTCCGGAGGTGTCGTCGCGGACGAAGGCGACTCCTCGGGGAGCGGTGACAGACTTGCCCTGGGTGGGGACCCAGATCTCGGCCTCGGTGTTGTACGGGACGGTGACCGCCAGGTCGATCCTGCCGTCCGGGCGGCGCCGCCACTCCGAGGACACCTTGCCGCGCACGGTGTCGATCGAGGCGCTGATGTGGTCCAGGGTCGTGGGCGCCAGGTCGGTGTCCTGCGTGTCCTTCGGAACCAGGCTGTTGACCGCGACCGCGGGAATGTACGGGCGGATGCGCAGCGACTCGTAGGCCGTTGAGGTCGGCCTGATGCCGGCCAGGCTCTGGTAGAACCAGGTTGCCACGTTGGAGCGGTAGTGGTGGTTGACCGAGAGGCGGTCGGTCCACTGTTCCCACAACGAGGTGGCGCCCTTGGCGATCTGGTAGACGTAGCCCGGCAGACCGGTCTGGGTGACGGCCTTGAGGGCGATGTCCGTGTAGCCGTATTCGCTGAGGATGTTGAACTCGTAGCGCGAGCCGTACATGTCGTTCTGGATGTGCTGGTCCGCCGCCACGATCCGGTCGGCCAGGAGCTTCGCGAGGACCTTCTTGTTCTCCTCGACCGTCTTCGTGCCCGCCAGGTAGCGGGGGTCGCCGGGGCTCAGGTCCGAGCCGGGCACCAGGTCGAAGACGATGGCCAGGGTGTTCTCGCTGGAGATGCTGCCCTGGGTGAAGTGGCCCTGTGCGGTGTCCCAGTAGTTGGCGATGAACGCCTTGCGCAGGGTGCGCGCCAGCTTGGCGTAGTGGGCGGCGCGTTCGGTGCGGCCGAGTCCGCGTCCCACCTCGTCCATGTAGTCGCAGAAGTGGATGTAGAAGGCGAGGCTGATGACGGCGTTGCTGCCGGGGGCCTCCGCCCCGGAGTAGGCGCCGAGGGAGGCTTCGAACTTGTAGTCGTTGGCGGCGGTGAACAGTGTCTCGTAGTACTTGAGGAGCGTGTCCTGGTGGTCGTAGAGCTCGGCGAACAGGCTGCTGTTGCCGTAGTACGTGTACAGCTCGCGCGGCATGACGAAGTACGCCGAGTCCCAGGCGGGCACGGCTTTCCATGTGGCGTTCCAGCCGGGGGTGTGGTCGTAGCCGTAGCCGCCCTTGGCGATGGGGACGAACATGGGCAGCTGGCCGGTGGAGATCTGTGCATCGGGGAAGTGCCGCAGGTAGTTGGTGAAGACGCCGTTGACGTCCCAGGTGAGGGACTCCGACTCGGAGCTGGCCATGGCGTCGCCGGTCCAGCCGTTCTTCTCCCGGGACGGGGTGTCGGTGGGCTTCTGGACGAGGTTGTTCTGCTCGGCCCACTCCAGGTTGCGCTGGAGGCGGTTGAGCAGGGCGTTGTCGGTGGTGAAGGTACCGGTGCGGGCGAAGCCGGTGCGGGCGACGCCGACGGTCAGGACGTTCGCGTCGCGGGTGAGGTCGGGGGCGCGGCCGAGGACGGCCTCGAGGTTCATGACTTCCAGGTAGCGGAAGCCGAAGTGGCTGAACTGCTGTTCCCAGGTCTGCGCCGACCGTCTGCCGACGGTGTGGTAGTGCGTCTGGAGGTTGGCGTCGTGCTGGAAGTTCTCCTCTTCGACGGAGAGGGGGGAGCCGGTCGTGCCGTCACCGCCGACGATGCGGTTGCCGCCGCGGATGCGCAGGGTGAGGCCCTCCTTGTCGGGGCGTATGCCGGTGAGCTGCAGGTGGACGAGGCCCGTCAGGATCTGGCCGTAGTCCAGGACCCAGGTCCCCGAGCCGGGCGCCGTCTCGGTGATCGAGACCGGGCGCAGCGTCTGGTCGACCAGCACCGGCTCCGCCTCGTGGGCGCGCAGGACGGCGGGCTTGAAGCCGTTGGGGATCGTCGTGGCGGGAAGCGCGCCGTGGTACTTGGGCGAGGGGCCGGAGCAACTGCCGGGCGGGATCAGGACGGTGGCCGGTCGCCAGTCACGTCCGGTGCGGTAGCCGACCGAGCGCCACTCCCCCAGCCGGTCCGCTCGCCGGGCGTCGTACTTCTCGCCCGAGTAGACGGAGTCGAACGTCGTGGGCCCGTCCGCGCTGAGCCAGTCCTGGTCGGTGACGAGTGTGGTGTGGGAGCCGTCGGTGTAGGTGACGACGAGCTTCGCGCGCAGTCGGGGCTGGCCGGCGTACGGGGCGAGCTGCCAGTACCACTCCTGGGGTGTGGTGACGCCGTACCAGCCGCGGCCGAGTTCGGCGGCGACGACGTTCTGCCGGCCGGCCTCCAGCAGCGCGCTGACGTCGAAGGTGTCGTACAGGACCGTGCGGTCGTAGGTGCTCTGGTCGGTCAGCAGGCGGGGCACGTTGGTGCGGTCCCGGGCCGGCTGCTTGCCGTCGACGGTGATCGGGGCGCCGTTGACGGTGAAGGTGACGTTGCCGGCGGCGCTCAGGTGCAGGCGGGCCTTCGCGATACGGCGCCCTCGGGGCAGGGTGAACGCGCGGCGCAGGACGGGGGCCGGGTTGGCGATCGGCAGCACGCTGTTCTTAAACGGGATGAAGGGGTTCTTCGGCGGGAAGGTCAGACCGGCGAGGGTGCCGATGCCGTTCTCGAACGGGTTGGCGCCCGTGGTCAGGTCGGCGGCGAAGTCGCGCGCGCCGGTGCCGGTCACCTTGACGCTGCGGACGGTGGCGGAGGTGCCGCCGCCGAAGCCGAAGCTGCCGTGGCGGCGGATCTGGTCCCCGGTGAGGGTGCGGCTGTCGACCTCGACGCCGTTGACGGTGGTGGTCACGGTGAGATCGCTGACGGCCACCACCACCGTGTGGTCGCGGGTGGCCCAGGTGTCCTTGGTCAGTCCGGTGGCGGCGGGGAGGGTGACCGTGCCGACCGGGACGCTGCGGGTGCCCGCGGTGGTGGGGTTGGTCTCGCTCTGGGGGTCGTAGTGGTCGACGCCCCAGTTCGGCTGGGAGGTGCCGTCGTCCACCCAGGTGTTGCCGGCGTAGTGGCTGGTCTTCATGACCAGCTGCATGTCGTCGCCGGACTGCCGGACGGTCCAGTTGAGGCCCTCGCCCCAGTTCTTGCCGATGGGTTCGGCGCGCAGGAGCAGGGACAGTCCGCCTGCGGCGTCGGTCCCGCCGCGGAAGGCGACGGTCGCGGTCAGGTCCTTCCAGTCGTGGTCCTGCGTCTCACGGCCGCCGATCCACCGCGCGTCCGACCAGTCCTTCTCACCCTTGAGCAGGCCGGTCTCCCATGTCGCCGGTGCGCTCCAGGGGCCGGGTGCGCCCTTCTCGTCCCAGGTCCGCACCTGCCAGAAGTACGCCTGCTCGGACCGCAACGCGCCGCCCCCGTAGGCCACCTCGGCGCTGTTCGAGCTCGCCACCTTGCCGCTGCGCCAGATGTCGGCCTTGCCTGGCCCGGTGCCGACGTGGATCTCGTACGCGGTCTGTCTGGCCACCGGAGGCACCCAGCTGAACGCCGGCGCGGTCTCCGCGCCCAGGGGCGCGAACCGCGAGTTGACCTGCAGTTTCGCAGGTGCGGAACCGTGCCCGCCCGCTGTTGCCGCCACGGCGTTCGGCGTGGCGGCGAGCGGGAGCGAGGCCCCGGCCGCCGCGGCCGTCATGATGCCGAGCATGTATCGGCGGCTCAACGCACTTCTGTTCTCCTCGGCCACGGCTCAGATTCCCTTCGTAAGCGCACCGCGCTGGAGCAGGGGTGTCCCTCCCCCGCCAGGTATTGAATCGTTTCAATACCTTCCATGTGGAAAGCTTACGAACAGACTCGGCCGAAACACAATGGTCTGAAGCAATGACTCACGGCGCGGACCTTGGTGGAGTGGGCTTGATCGTGCCGCGGCACTCCGGTCAGTCGGCCTTGGACGCCCACGCCGTCTCCACCGCGTCCGCGAGCGCCTCCCCCTTGGCGAAGCCGTAGTACGCGGCGAACTGGAGCACGATCTCGTCCATCTCCTCCTTGGTGAGGTCGCCGGAGTGGAGCGCGGCCTTGACATGCGTCTGCAGAGGGACGGGCGAGTCGTCCAGGGCGACGCTGGCGACGGTGATGATCCGGCGTTCGCGGCGGGTCAGTCCGGGGCGCTGCCAGACGTGCCCGAAGACGAAGCCCAGGATGCCGGCGTGCCGGTACGGCGAGTTCGCGGGCGGTGCGGGCGTGAGGTTGACGTCGATGAACTCCTCGACGCCGCGTTTGAGTCGCTCGTCCCACGCGCCGGGACCGAGCGTGTCGTTGGTCAACTGCGGCCAGGGCGGTGTCTGTTCGCCGCGTTCGCGGTGGATGCGGTCCCACTGGCGGGCGATGGCTCCCTCCAGGTGGGAGGCCTTGGGCCAGCCGCAGTACACCGCGAAGTGCAGGACGAGCTCCAGCATGGCCTCCAGGGCGATGTCGCCGCTGGCGAGCGCCGCGTGGACGTGGTCCTCGATGGGCTGCGGGGAGTCGGCGGCGGCCACGCACGTCAGCGTGACCCAGCGGCGGTCCCGGCGGCTCAGTCCGGGGCGGGACCAGACCTCGCCGTAGAGGAAGTCACGTGCGGCGCGGCCGAACGGGGTCGTCGTGGTGGGTGGTCGGGTGCCGGCCGTGACCTCGGTGATGGTGTGTTCCACGCGGCCGTCTGCCATGGGGTACCTCCTGGGGGCTTCATGCGCGGATGAAGACGTTCTTGGTCTGGAGGAACTCGTAGAGGCCCTCCTTGCCGCCTTCGCGGCCGTAGCCGCTCTGCTTGTAGCCGCCGAAGGGGGCGCCCGGCGGCTGGCCCGAGGCGCCGTTGACCAGCACGGTGCCCGACTGGAGCTGCGGGACGAGGCGCTGGACCCGCGACACGTCGTGGGTGTGTACGGCGGTGCCGAGGCCGTAGGGGGTGGAATTGGCCAGCTCGACCGCCTCGTCCTCGGTCGCGAAGGGGATCAGGGACAGCACCGGGCCGAAGACCTCGTGCTGTGCCACCTCGCTGTGCGGGTCTACGTCGGCGAGGACCGTCGGGTCGATGAAGTAGCCGTCGCGGTTGTCCGGGGGCAGCGTCGAGGAGTCGGTCGCGTGGCCGCCGACGACCAACCGGCTGTCCTTGGCGGCGCGTTCGATGATCCCCAGGATGCGTTCGTGGGCCGTCCTGCCGATGACCGGGCCGAGGGCGGTTGCCTGGTCGAAGGGGTCTCCGACGCGCAGTGCGGCGGCCGCCTCGCCGGTTGCGGCGACCACCTGGTCGTACACCTCGCGGTGGACCAGCATGCGGGTGGTGAGGTTGCAGCCCTGGCCGGAGAGGGTGAAGCAGGAGCGAACGGTCTCGGCGACGGCCTCGTCGAGGTCGGCGTCGGGGAAGACGATGTTCGCTGTCTTGCCGCCGAGTTCGAGCAGGACGGGCTTGAGGGTGTGCCGTGCCGCGTCGAGGATCTTCTTCGCGGTCGGGATGCCGCCGGTGAAGGAGATCTTCGCGACGTCGGGGTGGCGGACCAGCCGCTCGCCGGCCTCCGGGCCGCCGGGCAGGACGTGCAGTACGCCCGGGGGCAGCCCGGCCTCCAGGGCGATCTCCGCGAACCGGGCCACGGTGAAGGGGGCCAGGTCGGGGGACTTGACGACGACGCAGTTCCCGGCGGCGAGCGCGGGGGCGAGCTTCATGCCGACGGACATGATCGGGCCGTTCCAGGTCAGGATGATCCCGACGACGCCGTACGGCTCGGGGACGGTGTAGTCGAGGCCCGGCACCATGCGCGGGCTGGGCGGGATGGTGGCGCCCTCCAGCTTGTCGGCCCAGCCGGCGTAGTAGCCGAACCAGCCCGCGGACAGGTGGGCCAGCGCCGCCGACGTACGGAAGGGGACGCCGAGTTCGAGGGTGTTGAGCCTGCCCAGTTCGGGCACGCGCTCCAGCATGAGCTCCTCCACGCGCTGGAGGATGCGGCGGCGCTGGTCCGGGGACATCGCCCGCCACGCGGGGAAGGCGTTCTTGGCCGCCGCGACGGCCGCGTCGACCTCCTGCGGTCCCGCGAGCAGGACGGTGCCGTTGGCGCGGCCGGTCGCGGGGTTGATGTGGTCCTGCCGGCCCGCGGACGTGGTGTCGAGCCAGGTGCCGTCGACGAGGGGGCCGGTGGTGCCGAGGTCGTGGGAGAGGGACGTGGTCATGTCGGTGCCGCCTTGGGGTCGTCCGGGTGGGGCGGTGGTCGGGACGCCGGAAGCTCGCCCAGCGTCGACAGGGTGTGTGCGGTGAGGTCCGCGAGCGTCGGGGGCCGGGGCGCCCGGGCCGTGTCGGCGACGTCGAGCAGGAGGCCGACGTCCTTGCGCAGCAGCGGCAGGGCCTGGCGCAGACCGGCGGTGTTGAAGCCGGAAGCGGCGAGGATGGCCGCGGCGCGGCTGCCGCCGGTGCCGTGCGCGAGCACCTGTGCGACCGCGGTGCGGTCCATGCCGAGTCCGTCGGAGAGGGAGAAGGTGTCCAGTGCCAGACCGACCTGGGCGGTGAACACGAAGTTGTTGAGAAGCTTGGCGAGTTGGCCGTTGCCCAGCGGTCCGAGGTGGATGACCGGGTCGGCGAAGGTGTCGAACACCGGGCGGCAGCGGGCGACGTCCGCTTCCTGCCCGCCGGCCATGACCAGGAGCCTGCGTTCCGCGGCCGCTGCGCCTCCCCCGCTGACCGGGGCGTCCACCACGGCGATCTCCCGCTTGGCGGCCTCGTCGGCGACGCGCCGGCAGGTGTCGGGATGGATGGTGGAGTGCAGGACGACGACCCCGCCGGGAGCCATGCCGGTCAGTACGCCGTCGGGTCGTAGCAGGACGTCCTCGACGTCCGCGTCCGCCACGACGCACAGGCACACGATGTCGCTGGCCGTTCCCAGGTCGGCCGGTGTGCCCGCCACGGTGGCGGCCGTGTCGGCGAACGCGTCCGTCGACGCGCTTCGCCGCGCCCACAGTGTCAGGGGGAACGACTCCTCGGCGATGCGGCGGGCCATCGGTGCGCCCTGGCTGCCCAGTCCGATGAAGCCGACCCGTGTCCTGGGTGTTCTGGCGCCGGTCACAGCCGGGTGACCCAGCCGCCGTCGACACTGATGGCCTGGCCGTTGATCCACTCGCCGGCCGGGGAGGCGAGCAGCAGCAGCGTGCCGAGGAGGTCTTCGGCGGGCGCGGACTTCTTGCCCGGGATGGCGGCCGTGAGGGCGGCGCGTGCGGGGTGGTCGGCGGGCAGGCTGCGCAGGCCGGGTTCGTTCTCGACCAGGCCGGGGGCGATGGCGTTGACGTTGATGCCGAGCGGGCCGAGGGAGCGGGCGAGGCCGACGGTGACGTTGACCAGGGCGAGTTTGCTGACGCCGTAGATGCCGCCGCCCATGAAGGCGCCCGCGGAGACCTGGTTGATGATGCGTCCCCCGCCGCGCTCGACCATGGCGGCCTTGACCGCGCCCGCGCAGATGACGGCGCCGAGGACGTTGACGCGCATGACCCGGTCGAACCAGTCCGTGGGCAGGTCGAGGATGTCGACCTGGGGGATCTCGGCCATGAGGGCGGCGTTGTTGACCAGGATGTCGATGCCGCCGAAGGCGTCGGTGGCCTTCGCCGCCATGTCGGCCGCGGAGGCGCGGTCGGTGATGTCGACCTGCACGCCGAGCGTACGCAGTCCGTCGCCGGCCAGTGTCTTAGCGGCCTGCTCGGCGCCTTCGCCGTTGAGGTCCGCAAGGACGACGGAGGCGCCGGCCTCGGCCAGGGCACGGCCGTAGACCTGGCCGATGGCGCCGGCACCGCCGGTGACGACGGCGACCTTGCCGTCCAGGCGGAGCCGGTCGAGTGTGCTGCTCATGGGGCATCCTTCGTCAGACGGGACAGGTAGGCGTCGACATCGGCACCGTGCTCGCGCAGTTCGTCGGCGGCCTGCGGTGCGGTGAGGATGAGAAAGCGGTCGTGGGTGACTCCCTCGGCGACGAGTTCGCCGACCGAATCGGCGTCCAGGACCGGGAAGTCGGGGCCTCGGGGCGGTGCCGGGTCCCCGTAGAAGCTGATCTGCTCGACGATGTTGGTGGCGACGCCGGCCGGGCACAGGCAGGAGACGCCGATGCCGCGTGGGCGCAGGTAGAGGGCGAGTGCTTCGGAGAGGCCGACGACCGCGTGCTTGGTCGCGGTGTAGGGCAGGCGGTCGAATCCGTAGGGCAACAGGCCTGCCGTGGAAGCGGTGTTGACGACGTGGCCGGAGCCCTGCTCCAACAGGTGTGGCAGGAACACGAGGTTGCTGCGGACGACGCCCAACAGGTTGACGTCCACGACGCGTTGCCACGCGTCCAGGGGAATGTCCTCGACGGGGCCGACGGCCAGGATGCCGACGTTGTTCATGACCAGGTCGATGCGGCCGAAGCGGTCGAGGGCCAGGTCCCGGACCGCTCGCAGGTCGTCGAGGCTGGTCACATCGCACCCCGTGGACACGCCCCGGTCACCGAGTTCACCGGCGACGGTGTGCGCCCGCTCGCCGACGAGGTCGGTGACCACGACGCGCGCGCCGCGCCGGGCGAAGGCGTGGGCGGCGGCGCGGCCGATCCCGCTGCCGGCGCCGGTGACCACCGCCACGGCGTTGTGCAGATCGATACTCATCGCGACGTCGTTCCTCCACTCGCGGGTGGGAGGGCGGCTGTTCAGGGATGAAGGGGCAGGACCGGTTGACTCGCTCCGGTCTCGGTCTCGCCGAGCACGTGCGAGGTCGTCGAGGACACCGGGGCCTGGAGGAAGCCGACCAGGCCGTCCAGCAGGTCCCCGACGTGGACGGCGAAGGACAGCACGTGCCCGCCGCGGGCCCGGGTGCGTTCGCGTTCGGATGCGGCGTGCACGCCGAAGGCCAGGGCCTGCGAGATGCGGTGGCCGCGCAACGGCTCGGGAAGGTGCGGCAGCAGGGTGCCGATCCGCTCGACGAAGTCGATGGTGGGCTTGGCGAGTTCGGTTGAAAGGCGTTCGAAGATGTCCCGGCGGCCGTGCTGCTGGAGCATCGCGACGAAGCTGAGGTAGTGGCTGCCCTCCTGCTCGCCCTGTTCCAGGACGGGCAGGAGGTGGCACTCCACCCATGACCTGAGATCGTCCGGGCGCCGACGCGCGACCAGCAGCCTGCGGCGTTCGTTCAGCTCCGGCAGGCGGTACTCGAAGATCTCCTGGACGAGGTGCTCCTTCGTGCCGAAGTGGTACTGCACCGCCGTGTTGTTGCCGTTCCCGGCCGCCGCGCTGATCTGGCGCAGAGACACCCCGTCGAGGCCGTGCTCGGCGAAGAGCCGCTCGGCGGCCAGGACGATCTGTTCCTTCACGGACGGTTGAACCACGACACCAGACCCCTTGGAGAGCAGTGTTACGCAGATTCGAGAACATCATTTCCGTATGACAGGAATCTAGTTATGGAGTGGTGTGAAGTCAACTGCCTTAGCAGTCAGTCAGTTGAAGGAATTCTCAGGCGCCGGGCGGCGGGAAGACCCGCTCACCGGTGTCCGCGTCCCTGATGCCGATGGCCTCGATCGGGCACGACTCGGCCACTTCCAGGACCTCTTCGGACGCGGGCAGGGTGGCGGACCTCGCCTGCCCCTGGCCGTTCTCGTCGAGCTCGAACCGCTCGGGCGCGGAGGCGGCGCACAGCCCGGTGCGGACGCACATCCGTTTGTCGACGGTGATGCTCCACCGCTCGGTCGTCATCGGGCTCCTTCGATGACCAGCGGCAGCGTCTTCCAGCCACGGACGGTCGAGGTCTGCGCCAGCTCGGCGCGGTCCCAGTCCACGTCCCAGCCGGGGAACCGCTTGAGGATCTCCTCCGCCGCGATCCGGCCCTCCAGCCGGGCCAGGGCCGCACCCAGGCAGTAGTGGGCGCCGACACCGAAGCTCATGTGCTGGGTGACCCGGTGGATGTCGAAGCGGTCCGGGTCGTCGAAGCGCCGGGGGTCGCGGTTGGCGGCGGCCTGGATGAACAGGATGGCGCTTCCGGCCGGCACCGTACGGTCGTAGAGCTCCACGTCCTTGGTGACGTAGCGCGCGGTGAACGGACCGGTCGGCTCGAAGCGCAGGATCTCCTCGATGGCGTTCGGGATGAGGCCGGCATCGGCCGCCAACTCCCGGCGTGCTTCGGGGTAGCGGGCCATGAGGGCGCCGAACCAGCCGATGAGGCGGCCAGTGGTCTCGTTGCCGGCACCGGCGACCACCGTGCAGTACGTCAGCACCTCCTCGTCGGTGAGAGTGCGGATGACACCGTTCTCGTCCTCGAACTCGGCCGTCATCAGCTCGGTCATGAGGTCGTCGGAGGGGTGCTTCTTGCGCCACTCGATGTAGTCCCTGAAGGCGTCCGTGCTGAGGATGTCCTCGTGGTTGATCTTCCCGCCGTCCGCGGTGCCCAGCGTGTCGTCGGTGTAGTCGCGGATGGCGGGCTGGTCGGCCTCCGGGATGCCCAGGAGCATGCCGATCACCCGCATCGGCATCTCGGCGCCGACGGCTTCGACGAGGTCGAACCGCTCGGCGCCGGTGACGGGTTCGAGCGCGCGTCGGCAGTAGGCCCGTACGCGCGGCTCGAGGGTGGAGATCCGGCGGGGTGTGAACACCCGGGCGAGAAGGCGGCGGTGGATGTCGTGGACGGGCGGGTCCTCGAAGATGAGGGTGCCGGGCGGGAGTTCGATGTCCGCCTGGACGATCTCCAGGATGTCGCCCCGGGCGGAGGAATAGGTCTGCCAGTCCGCCAGGCCCCTCTGGACGTCGGCGTGACGGCTGACGGCATAGAACTTGTGCTGGTCGTTGTAGTAGAGCGGGGCTTCCTCGCGCAGTCGTGCGTAGAGGGGATAGGGGTCACGGGCGAGGGCGGGGTCGTAGGGGTCCCAGTAGACGGTGTCAGCGGTGGTCATGGGCACAACTCCCTTGCTGTGCGGCTCACTTGAGCAGAGCGCCGGCGTCGATGGGCAGGGTCACGCCGGTGACGAAGCGGGCCTCGTCGGAGGCGAGGAAGAGGACGGCGTTGCTGATGTCCAGCGGCTCCACCCACGGGGTGGGGAGCATGTGCATGCCCTGGGAGACCGCCGCGAAGTCGTCGGCGGTGGGGTTCTCCAGGTCGGGGCGGAACATACGGTAGGTGCCCTCGTGCATCACCATCGGTGTGTTGACCTGGGTGGGGTGCACCGTGTTGACGCGGATGCTGTGCTGCCCCAACTCCCCCGCCAGCGTGCGCATCAGGCCCACGACGCCGTGCTTGGCGGCGATGTAGTGGCCGATGTTCGCGTAGCCCTTCAGCCCGCCCACGGAGCTGGTCAGGATGATGGAGCCGCCCCGGCCGCCCGCGACGATGTGCGGGATGGAGACCTTGGCGGACAGCCAGACGCCGGTCAGGTTGACGTCGATCATGTCGCGCCAGGTCTTCTCCTCCATGGCATCGAGCGTGGCGCCGTCGCTGCCCAGGCCGGCGTTGGCCGCGACGATGTCCAGCCGGCCGAATTCGGCGACGCCGTCGTCCACGGCGGCCTTGAGGGCGTCGTGGTCACGGACGTCCGCCTGTACGGCGTGGATACGACGGCCCAGCTTCTGGACCTGGTTGACCGTCTCCTCCAGATCTTCGGGGGTCGACATCGGGAACGTGACGCCGTCGAGCTGCTTGCACACGTCGACGGCGATGATGTCGGCGCCCTCCTCTGCCAGCCGTACGGCATGGCTGCGGCCCTGGCCGCGGGCGGCGCCGGTGATGAAGGCGACCTTGCCTTCGACTCGTCCGGGCATGAGTGACCTCGTTTCCTGGGGCGGGGTGATGGGTTGGAGCGGGGTGACGGTGGCGGAGAGGCCTGGTCACCGGTCGGTGCGTCGGCGGCCGCGCACGAGGAGCGCGAGGAGGAGCAGCGCGGCGAGCGCGGTGGCCGGCTGCGCGATGCGCTTGAGAGCGCCCTCGCCGGCGGCATCGATGAGGTCGAGGGGTTCGGCGACGACGGGAGCCGGGGCGGGTACGGCGGGTACGGCATCGGGGTCCGGGGCGGGTACGGCGAGTTCGGCGGCCAGGTTGTGCGCGAACTGCCCGGCCAGCGTTCCCGCGACCTGGGTGAGGGTGCCGCGGCCGAACTGGGCGGGCTTGCCGGTGATGGCGAGGTCGGTGTCCACGAGGACGTCGGTGGCGTTCGCTCCCGAGGCGACCAGACGGCACGTGACCAGTGCCTTGACCGTCCCGTTGCCGCGGGCCTCCCTTCCGCCGGCCTCCAGCACCACTGTCCTGTCCGCCTCGTTCCGCGACAGGAACTTGACGGTGCCGCGGTAAGTCAGGCTGACGGGGCCGAGCTTGACCTTGATCCGGCCCTGGAAGCTGTCGCCGTCCCGGGACGTGAGCGTTGCCCCGGGCACGCACGGAGTGACGCGTTCGAGGTCGAGCAGGACCCGCCAGGCCTCCTCGACGGACGCGGGGACGGTGAGCGTGTTCTGGAGTTTCATACGGAGTCCTCGCTGTCGACGACGGCCCGGACGGCGTTGACGATCCCCTGGTAGCCGGTGCAGCGGCACAGGTTCCCGGACAGCGCCTCGCGGATCTCCTCGTCGGTGGGCTTGGGGTTCTCGGCGAGGAAGGCGGTGACCGACACGACGAAGCCCGGGGTGCAGAACCCGCACTGCAGCCCGTGGTGTTGGCGGAACGCGGCCTGTACGGCGGACAGTTCACCGTCCGGTGAGGCGATCCCCTCGACGGTGGTGACCTCGCTTCCGTCGGCCTGAACGGCGAACACCAGGCAGGCGCGCACGGCCTCGCCGTCCAGCAGCACCGTGCAGGCACCGCAGACACCGTGCTCGCACCCCAAGTGCGTGCCGGTGAGGCCGCAGTTGACGCGCAGGAAGTCGGCGAGGGTGAGCCGGGGCGGCACGGTGTCGCGGCGCGGAAGGCCGTTGACCTGAACCTCGATGGCGACGTCAGTCATGGAGCGCCTCCCGTACGGCACGGCGCCAGGCGCGGGCCACCATGGCGGCACCCACGCGCTTGCGGTAGCCGGCCGAGCCATGCAGGTCGGACGGCACGGCTTCGAGACCCGCCATGGCGAGGTTCCCGATGTCGTCGGCCCGGTCCTCGTCCGGTGCGGATCCGATGAGTTCCGTCTCCGCCGTGCGGGCCCGGCAGGGGGCCGGTCCGAGTCCGAACAGGCCGATGGCGCAGCGGTCGACGCGGCTCTCGGAGTCGAGTCCCACGGCGACGGTGGCACCGGCGAGGGCGAAGTCCCCACTTCTGCGGGCGAATTCCTCCACGGCGAACCCGCGGGGCCGCCGCCAGACGGGGAACACGACGCCCGTCAGCAGTTCGTCGTCGGCGAGGGCGGTCGTCCAGGTGCCGGTGAAGAAGCCCGCGGCCGGGATCGTACGACGCCCGCGCACCGACCTCGCTTCGAGCTCGGCGTCCAGGGTCAGGGCCACCGCCGGGTACTCGGCCGCGGCATCGGCGTGGGCGAGCGAGCCGCCGATGGTGCCTCGGCTGCGGATCTGGAAGTGGCCGATCAGCGGGGTGGCCCGGGCGAGCAGGGGTACCGCGGCACGTACCTCTTCCGAGCGTTGGAGGGTGGCCTGGGTGGTGGTGGCTCCGATGCGGAGCGTCCCGTCGTGGTGCTCGATACCGCGCAGTTCGCTCACCCGCCGCAGGTCCACGAGATGGGCGAAGGACGCGAGGCGCAGGGCCAGCATGGGTACCAGACTCTGGCCTCCGGCGATCGCTTTGGCCTCGTCTCCGAGCTCGGCCAGGAGCCCGGTCGCTTCCTCGGTGTCGGAGGGTGCGTGGTAGTCGAACGCGGCCGGCTTCATGCGCTCACCGCCCTTGCCCGATCGACGAGTTCGACGATCGAGGCCGGTGTCAGCGGCAGTCGGCTGATCTCCACGCCCAGCGGTGCGAGCGCGTCGGCGACCGCGTTCACCACGGCCGGGGCGGATCCGATCGCGCCGCCCTCACCAACTCCCTTGTGACCGCCCGGACCTGGGCTGAGTGACTCGATGTGCCCGAGCTCGATGACGGGCACCTCGGTGGCCGTGGGGAGCAGGTAGTCCATGAAGGTGGTGGCGAGCGGGTTGCCGGCGTCGTCGTAGGCGAGGTGCTCGTACAGAGCGCCGCCGATGCCCTGGACGGTCCCGCCGTAGATCTGCCCCTCCACCACACTGGGGTTGATCATGGGCCCGCAGTCCTCGCTGACGATGTACCGCAGCAGCTTCACCGCGCCGGTCACCACGTCCACCTCGCAGGTGCACAGATGGGTGGCGTTGGCCCAGATCATCAGGTGCGGGGTCCGATAGCGGCCGCTGGCCTCCAGTCCGGCCGGGATGCCCGGCGGCAGGGCGTGGACCTGGAAGTAGGCGAGGTCGGCGATCTCGGCGAGGGTAACGGCCTTCTCCGAGTCGCCCTTCACGGAGACCCGGCCGCCGGTCAACTCCACATCCTCCACAGCGACTTCGAGCCGGTGCCCGGCGATGGCGAGGATCCGCGCCCGTAATCCGGCCGCGGTCTCGGCGATCGCACCGGCGGTCATGGGACCCGACCGACTGCCACCGGTTCCGGCACCGTACGGAGTGAGTGCCGTGTCCCCCTGGATGGTGCTGACGTCCTCGATGGCCACGCCGAGCGCGTCGGCGGTGAGCTGCACGACCGTCGTCTCCAGGCTGTTCCCGCACGAGCCGCCGGCCATATAGACGTTGACCTTGCCGGAGGGCTCGATGCGGATGGTCGCGCCCTCGGTGCCGTGGAACGGTGTGGCGCCTGCGGTCGGTTCGACGTAGGTGCAGGTGCCGACTCCGAGGTGGCGCCCCTGGGCGCGGGCGCCCTTCTGCTCACGCCGGAAGGCCGGGTAGTCCAGCATCTCCAGCGCCTGCTCGAAGGTCTCGTACGGGGTGATGTGGTCGTAGGGCATGCCGTTGAAGTTCGCCGTCGGCAGGTCCTCGCGGCGCAGCATGTTCCGGCGGCGCAGCTCGACCGGGTCCATGCCGAGGCGGCGGGCGGCGGTGTCGAGGAGGACCTCGCGGGCCATCGACTCGAACTGCCAGGGGCCTCGATACGCCACCCGTCCGCTGGTGTTGGAGAACACGAACCGGGAGCGGAAGGTGCCCTGAGGGATGCGGTACGGGCCGGGGAAGAGCAGGCCGACGGCGATGCCGCTCTGCACCGGGGACGGGGTCGGGTAGGCGCCAGCGTCCTGGACGTGGTCGAGGGTGGCGGCGAGGATCCGGCCGTCGTCGTCGAGGGCCAGCCTCGCCTCGCCGTGCTCGTGGCGTGCCTGGCCGGCCGCCAGCAGGTGCTCCTGCCGGTCCTCGATCCACTTCAGCGCGGCGGGCAGCTTGGCCGCCGCGAGCATCACGCACATGTCCTCGCGCTGCGGCAGCACCTTCTGTCCGAACCCGCCGCCCGTGTCCCGCATCACCACCCGCACCCGGTGCTCGTCGACGCCGAGCAGGCGTGCGCAGAAGGAGCGGACTTCGTGCGGGGACTGGGTCGCCGCCCAGATCGTCATCTCCCCGGCCGGCGCGGACCACTCGGCGACGATGCCGCGCGTCTCCAACGGCACCGGTCCGTACGCCTGCTGATGGACCGTCACGCTCACCACCCGCGAGGCGCCCTCGAAGACGGGCGCCAGCTCCTCCATCGGGCGTCCGGCGAGTTCGCCCACCAGGTTGCCCGGGTGGGTCGCGTGGACCGACTCCGGGGACTCCAGCGCGGTGGCGTAGTCGACGACCGGGGGCAGCTCTTCGTAGTCGACGACCACCGATTCCGCGGCGTCCTCGGCCGTGTAGCGGTCCCGGGCGACGACCATCGCCACCGGATCCCCGACGAACCGCACCTCCCCCTCCGCGAGCGGCGGGCGGGGGGTGTCCGGGTCGTCGCGCCCGTTCAGCGTGTACCACTGCTCGCGGACACCGGGGTTGAGGTCGGCGGCGACGAACACGGCTTGTACGCCGTCCAGTCGGCGGGCGTCCGACACGTCGATGCCCGTGATACGAGCCCGTGCGACGGGGCTGCGCACGAAGCAGGCGTGGAGCATCCCCGGCCGTACGACGTCGTCGACGTAGGTCCCTGTGCCGGTGAGGAGCCGGGCGTCCTCGACGCGCGGGGTGCGGGTGCCCGTATAGCGAGCCATGTGCCTGGCCCTCCGTCCATGCTGAACGAGTGTTTAACACGAGCGTTGAACAACTGTTTAACAGCGCTCTCCGGTGCCGTCAAGGACAATGAGCGGCATGACCGCACCTCGCCGCATGGGCACCGAGAACTCCAAGACGCGCCAGGTCCTGCTCGATGTCACCGAGCGGCTGATGCTCAAGGAGGGATACGCCGCCGTGGGCGTCCGTCGGGTGGCCCGCGAGGCCGAGGTCGCCCCGGCGCTGGTGCTGTACTACTTCCGCACCCTCGACGACCTCTTCCTCGCCGTGCTGCGACGGCGTGGCGACGAGGAGTTGGAGCGGGTGGCCCGTCGACTGGAAGGCCCACAGCCCATACACGCCCTGTGGCAGATCGCCAGCCACCCGGGAAACGCGCTCACCACGGAGTTCACCGCGCTGGCCAATCACCGCAAGACGATCCGCGCCGAACTCGCCGACCGCGCCGAGCGCTACCGCGAGGCGCAGCTGGAGGTACTCACCCGCCGCCTCGCGGAGACGGGCGTCGAACTGCCGCCGGAGGTGCCCCCAGCCGTGCTCCTCATGCTGACCAACGCCCTCGGCCGGATCCTCATGATGGAGAACACGATGGGCATGACCACCCGGCACACGGAGGCCCTCGAGTTCGTGGAGCAGTTCCTCCAGCACTACGAGGGCGCCCCTGCCGACAACTGAAGGGCACGGTCGGCGCCACCGGACGGCGCCTGCACCCCGTGCGGCGCCGTGACCGCAGGCCAGAGGATCCCGGGGGCGGTTGAGCCATCGTCAGCTCCCCTGTTCGATGGGTGGGTCGAGACGGAGACCGGCGACCGGAGGGGCGACAGCCGCCGCGCGCAGGCGTGTTCGGGGGTGGACTCACGCGATGGAGCTGAAGCGGTGTGCGCTGTACAGATGTCGGGGTTGCGTGCCTATCGATCCGGCGGCGCGTCAATACCGTTGCCCATGAGCACGTCTGTCTCCTCTGGCGGCCCGGGAGGAGCGATCACGCGAACGCTTACCATGCGGTTGATTTCCGGTCGGACGCTAGACCCGCGCGACAGGCGCAGGAAGGGTGCGATCGACCTTCGTGACCAGAGCGTTACCTTTCAGTGGTCTGCAGTCGACGCGGAATGGAACGTGAATCCCGACCATATGGGAAGCTTTAATGGCTCAACTGCGGCGTAGGACCGTCCCGGACCTGCTTGATCAAGGAGAGTGAGCGCACAGTGGGTCAGGCCAAAGCGCGTGGACCGTACGCCAAGACGCCGGCCCGCAAGACGGAGATCGTACGAGCGGCGCGCGACAGTTTCGCCGAGAACGGCTACGCCAAAGCCTCGCTGCGCGACATCGCGGAACGAGCCGGCATCACCCACGCCGGCCTCCTGCACCACTTCCGGAGCAAGGACGAACTCCTCGCCGAGGTGCTCGCCGAACGCGATGCGGAGGAATGGCAGCAGGGCCTGGAAGCAGTGGACAGCCTGGACCACCTCGCCCCTTACCTCGGTGAGCTCATCCGCCACCACCAGAAGGCGCCCGAACTGATGCGCCTGTGGATCGAGCTCGCCGCCGCGGCCTCGCGGCCGGATCACCCCGCCCACGCCTACTTCGCCGAACGCTACGAACGCGGGCGTACACAGTTCGCCGAGGGACTCGACAACGAGGCCGCACGCGGCAGGCTCCGCGAGGGCGTCAGCCCAGAGAGCGCGGCGATCCTCTTCCATGCCGTGCTCAACGGGCTCCAGTTGCAGTGGGTACTGGACCAGGACCTGGACATCGCCGGGCCTGTGACCGACTTCGTACGTCTGCTCTTCGACCACGGCCGCGCCGCGGAGTGAACGTACCGCCGCGCGCCCCGAGGTGATCACGCCGACCTCGTGGGCAGTCCGAGGATCTCGCCCACGGGCGGCGGCGATCCACCCCGCTCGGGCCATGGGGCTTGAATCAAGCGGCGGCGCCTGACGGCGAAGCCGTGATGCAGCGCGCCGCCACAACGCTCGAACTCCTCCGAACCAGCGGCCCGCCCCCCTCCCCGCAGGCAGCGATCCGCCGCCCCAGATCCTCCAGCGCCGAGCGCGCCGCGGCCGACGCCGATGGCCGACGCCAGGTCACGCTCCCCCGGCATGCACCCCTCGGGCTCGGGATACGGGCTGCCGGTGCCTGCCGTGTTCACCGTGCGCACGCGTTCCCAGCGACCAAGACGCCCTCATATAACGTTCTGATCACGAAGCCGAGCGGCATCCTTCCCGACCTTGCGATCCCGGTCTACCGTCCCAACGAAAACTAACCACACGGTAAGAGTTGGTGGTCGCACTCCTCGTACTCAGCCACTGCGTGAGCGTCCACTCCCACCGCCACGTCCGCGCGACCGGCCCGGCCGGAGAGCTCGCTTCCACCCTCGACACCCCCCGCACTGAGGCCGCCGCCCACCGCGCCCGATCGGCCTGGTGAACGGCGCAAGTGCCACGAGGCCCGCACCACCGACACTCAGGAGAGCAGTCGACGATGACCGAATTCCCGCCCGGGTTCCTCTGGGGAGCCTCCACCGCACCGCACCAGATCGAGGGCAACAACCTCAACAGCGACTTCTGGGCCAACGAGGGGCGCATCCCGGGCATGGAGCGCAGCGGCGACGCCTGCGACAGCTACCACCGGTACCACGAGGACATGCGGCTGCTCGCGGACGCCGGACTCAACGCCTACCGCTTCGGCATCGAATGGGCCCGCATCGAGCCCGTACCCGGCCTGGTCTCGCGCGCCGAACTCGCCCACTACCGGCGCATGATCGACACGGCCTTCGAGCTCGGCCTGACCCCGGTCGTGACCCTGCACCACTTCACCAGCCCGCTCTGGTTCACCCAGGAGGGCGGCTGGCTCGGGGAGCGCGCCGTGGACCGGTTCCGGACCTACGTCGAGACGGTCGCGCCGATCCTCGACGGCGTCGAGTGGGTCGTCACCATGAACGAGCCGAACATGCTGGCCATCATGGCCGGCATGGCGCGGGCGATGCAGAGCGCGCAGGCCGACGGGGAGTGGCAGAGCCCGACCCTCGACAACGAAGGCCCGCGTCCACCGCTGCCGGCCCCCGACACCGCCATCGGCGAACGGCTCGTCGAGGTGCACCACGCCGCGCGGGAGGTGCTGCGCGAGCGCACCAACGCCAAGGTCGGATGGACGGTCGCCAACCGCGCCTTCGTGGCCCGTCCCGGGGCCGAGGAGAAGAAGCGGGAGCTGGAGCACGTCTGGGAGGACCTCTACCTGGAGGGGTCGCGCGGCGACGACTTCGTGGGCGTGCAGTCGTACTCCAGCCAGTGGGTCGGCCCGGACGGCATCGAGCCCTACCCGCCGCACCCGGACAACACGCTCGTGGGCACCGCCTACCGGCCCGACGCCCTGGGCATCGCGGTACGGCACACCGCCGAGTTCACCGGCGGCCTGCCGATCCTGATCACCGAGAACGGCGTCGCCACCGGCGACGACACCCGCCGCATCGCCTACACGGGCGAAGCCCTGGAGCACCTCGGCAAGGCGATCGCCGACGGGGTGGACGTCCGCGGCTATCTGCACTGGAGCCTGCTCGACAACTACGAGTGGGGCCACTGGGCACCGACGTTCGGCCTGGTCGCGGTCGACCGCGAGACGTTCGAACGCCGCCCCAAGCCCTCTCTCGCGTGGCTGGGCGAGACAGCCCGCCGCGGCCGGATCTGACCGCACCCTCACACGGAGGACACACCGTGCAGGTATCCATACCCGACGTCTCGTCCAAGTCCCTGACCGAACTCGTCTCGCTGTCCGGGCGGCGCGCCGTCGTGACCGGCGCAGGCCGCGGGCTCGGCCGGGCCGTCGCCGAGCGGCTGGCCGAGGCGGGAGCGGACGTGCTCGTCGCGGACGTCGAGGTCGAGCTCGCCACCGCCGCCGCCGAGGCTCTCGGCGCCCGAGGCCCGGGCCGCGCCCTGGCCACCCATCTCGACGTCACCGACCCCGACAGCGTCGTGGCCGCCGCCGACCTCGCGGTCCGGGAGCTCGGCGGGGTCGACATCTGGGTGAACAACGCCGGGATATTCCCCAGCGTTCCCGCGCTGGAGATGTCCGACAAGGCCTTCGACGAGGTGTTCGCCGTGAACACCCGCGGGGTCTTCCTCGGCTCCCGGGAGGCCGCGCGCCGGATGAGCGAGGCCGGCAGCGGGGGCGTCATCGTCAACGTCGTCTCCACGGCCGGGTTCCGCGGGACGGCCCCCGGGCTAGCCGCGTACGTCGGCTCCAAGCACGCGGCACGCGGCCTCACCCGGCAACTCGCCCTGGAGTTCGCCCCGTTCGGCATCCGCGTACTGGGCGTCGCCCCGACGTTCGTGCCGACCGAGGGGAACATGGCGGCGGCAGCGGCGGCCGGCGTGGACTCCGAGACGATCATGTCCGTGATGCAGCCCGGTCCGCTCGGCCGACTCGGCGTGCCCGACGACGTGGCCAGGGTGGTGCTGTTCTGCGCCAGCGACCTCTCGGCGTTCATGACAGGCAGCACACTCCTCGCCGACGCCGGTGAAACGGCCTGACGCACACCACCCCGACCGCCCCAGCACCCGGTAGGAACCTCATGCTCTCGCCCCGTACCACCCCCACCCGAGACGTCTTCGGCCTCGACGGCCTATGGCGGTTCGCCCTCGACACGCGGGCCGGCTCCACTCCCTGGACGTCACGGCTCGCCCCGCCGCTCGAAGTCCCGGTACCCGCCAGCTACAACGACCTGTTCGTGGACCCGGAGATCCGCGACCATGTCGGAGTCGTCTGGTACCAGCGCGACGTGCGCGTGCCGCGCGGCTGGACCGGCGAGCGCGTGGTCCTGCGCTTCGGGTCCGTCACCCATGCCGCGCAGGTCTACGTGGACGAACGGCTCGTGGCCGAACACACCGGCGGCTACACACCGTTCGAGGCGGACCTGACCGGCATCGTCGAGCCCGGCACCGAGTTCAGGCTGACGGTCGGCGTCGACAACCGCCTGACGAACGTGACCATCCCGCCGGGCACCGTCACCACCGGCCCCGACGGCCGCGAACGGCAGTCGTACCTGCACGACTTCTACAACTACGCCGGCATCGCACGCCCGGTCCGCCTGTACAGCACGCCGACGACCTTCGTCGAGGACGTCACCGTCGTCACAGGACGGGACGGCACGGCCGGCACCGTCAGCTACCGCGTGGAGACCGCCGGCGAACACGCCGACACGGCCACCGTGCGGGTGCGCGTGACCGACGAGGCGGGCCGGACCGTCGCGGAGGGCGAAGGCCCCGAGGGCGTCCTGCGCATCGAGGACGTCACGCTCTGGCAGCCGGGCGCGGCCTATCTCTACGACCTCGTCGTTGAGCCGGCCGTGGACGGTGAGACCGTCGACAGCTACACCCAGTCCTTCGGCGTCCGTACCGTCGAGGTGCGCGGCACCGACTTCCTCATCAACGGCGAGCCGTTCTACTTCACCGGCTTCGGCAAGCACGAGGACACCCCGGTCCGGGGCAAGGGCCACGACGACGCCTACCTCGTGCACGACTTCCAACTGATGGAGTGGACCGGCGCCAACTCCTTCCGCACCTCCCACTATCCGTACGCCGAAGAGGTCCTGGACTTCGCCGACCGGCACGGCATCGTCGTCATCGACGAGACCGCAGCCGTCGGCCTCAACCTGGGCGTCCAGGGCGGGCTCACCGGCGTTCCGCCGACCCCCACCTTCGCCCCGGAGAACTTCGGCGGGACGACCCGGGACGTCCACGCCCAGCACCTGCGGGAGCTGATCGAGCGGGACAGGAACCACCCGAGCGTGGTGATGTGGTGCCTCGCCAACGAGCCGGCCTCCAACGAGGACGGTGCGCGCGAATACTTCGAACCGCTGGTCGAACTGGCCCGCAAGCTCGACCCGACCCGGCCCCTCACCTACGCCGCCGTCATGTTCGCGACGCCGCAGAACGACCAGATCGGCGACCTGTTCGACGTACTCAGCATCAACCGCTACTACGGCTGGTACCTGTTCACGGGTGACCTCGCGACCGCCGAGGGGTATCTGGAGCAGGACCTGCGCGGGTGGGTCCAGCGCTTCGGCAAGCCGGTCATGATGTCCGAGTACGGCGCCGACACCCAGCCCGGCCTGCACTCCGTCTGGGACACCCCGTGGAGCGAGGAGTACCAGAGCGACTTCCTCGCCATGTACCACCGGGTCTTCGACCGCATCCCCGAGTTCGTCGGCGAACACGTGTGGAACTTCGCCGACTTCCAGACCTCGCCCGGCATCCACCGCGTCGACGGCAACAAGAAGGGCGTCTTCACCCGCGACCGCAAACCCAAGTCCGCCGCGTTCGCCCTGCGCCGGCGCTGGCACGGCCTCGACGGCCGCAAGCCTGGCCAGACCGCGGCCGACTGAGAACGGCGGCCCTCCGCAACACCCCGATGCCGCCCTGCCGCGACGACCGACAAGGCGGGCCCGTGGCTCGGCCCCGCCACCCACAGGGCGCAGGGCCGCATCACACCGGCGCCCTCAGGCGACCGGTCCGCTCAAGGCACCGCACACAGCGGCGCCAGGCCACGGCCACCGCTGTGCGTAGGCGAAGCCCCGGTCGTGCCTCACCGGCGTCTCCTGAGCCGACATCCCGGAGTCGCCCGCGGCGCACATCGCAGGATCCCGGCTCCTCGGCCAGGCACCGTCCACAGGAGTCCCCGGCGACACGGCATCGCCCGGTTCCGACGGCACTGGCCGCCACAGCACTCCGGATTTCCCCGGTCCCGCACCGCAGCGGGTCCAGTCGGCGGCACGGCATCGACCGTGCCGCCGACATCCCGGCAGCCAGAACCGCTCCACCCCACGGCGCCTTGCCTCCTCTGACCGAGCAACCGTTCTTCGCCGCGGCCTCTCCTCCCCTGGCCCGGCGGCCCGGCCACGGCCGTCCCGCCGCCCACCGGTTTGCCGCTGCCCCTTGCGATCATGTGACAAAGGAGTCCTCATGCCTCACGACGACCGGGACGTCAGCGTGGCGGTTTCCCCTCCCCCGGCGTCACCTCAGAACGCCACCGGGGGCCCCACCGAGCCGCCCGCCCCGTCCGAGATCGAGGCACCGCCGCTGCAGAAGGTCGGCAGGGACTACCTCCTCTGGCTGATGATCGCCAGCTTCGGCGGTTCCCTGGCCCTGATGGTCCCCCTCTCCTACTCGCTCGCGGTGCGGATCGACGACCTGGCACCGGGACACGAGGAGCGGCTCGGATACGTCACCGGGTCCGCCCAGTTCCTCTACCTGGTCCTCAGCCCCCTGATCGGACTCTGGAGCGACCGGACCCGTTCCCGGTTCGGCCGCCGCGCCCCCTTCATGGTCGGCGGCGCCCTGCTCGGCACCGTCGCGCTCGTCGGGGTCGCCCTCGCGCCGTCGGTCCTGCTGCTGGGCGTGGCGTGGGCGGTCGGCATGATCGGCTGGGCCACCGCCGGACAGGCCGTACAGAACGTCCAGGCGGACCGGGTGCCCGAGGAGCAGCGCGGCCGGGTCTCCGCCCTGACCAGTGTCATGACCCAGATCGCCCCGGTGATCGGTATCGGTCTCGCGTACGGCGTGGCCTCCAGCACGTTCCTGGTGTTCCTGGTCCCGGGCGTACTGGGCGCCGTTCTGGTGATCCTGTTCCCGGTGTTCAAGCCCGAGGGCGACTCCCGCGCGCTGGTGCACACCAGCGGCGTGACCCTGAGGAGCATGGTCGCCAGTTACGGCTTCAACCCGCGCAAGTACCCGGACTTCGGCTGGAACTGGCTCGGCCGCTTCGTCTTCTTCATGGGCCTGTACTTCAACACGGCCTTCGGCACCTTCTTCTACGCGCAGCGGCTCGACCTGCCGGTCAAGGAGGTCGCCGGGATCGTGGCGGTCATCGGGACCGTCGGCGTGGTGGCCGCGGCGGGCGGCGCCATCGGTGGCGGCTTCCTCTCCGACAAGCTCGGCCGGCGCAAGCTGTTCGCCCTCATCGGCTCCGCGGTGTTCGTCGCCGGGGCCGTCACCGAGGCGTTCGCCCACTCGCTGCCCCAGTTGGTCGTCGGCGCGGTGCTGATGCAGTTCGCCATCGCGGTGTTCAGCGCCGTCGACCAGGCGATCGTGTTCGCCGTCCTCCCGGACCGGGCCGAGGCCGGCCGCTACCTCGCCGTCGTCGCCTTCGCACAGAAGATCCCCAGCGCCGTCGCCCCGCTGATCGCCCCGCTCGTCATCACCCTCGGCGTCAGCGACGGCGGCGAGAAGAACTACACCCAGCTCTACCTGATCGGCGCGGTCCTGGCACTGGTCGGTGGCCTCATCGTCAAGTTCAAGATCAGGTCTGTCCGGTAGCGCCGCCTCCCGGCCGGCGTCCCGAGAAGCTTCCCGTTCCACCGAGTTCCGAGAAGGCACAGCATGCACAACGCACCGTACGACCTGGGCATCGACAGCGGCGGTGACACGTTCCCCGTGTCGGGCCCCACGCCCCGGCTGTCGTGGAAGCCACCGTCGGACGCGGCACGCCCGGTGGCGTACGAGGTGGAGTGCACCGTCGACGGCGAGGCGCGACCCGCTGTGACCACCGCCGTGGGCGGGCACCGGTTCGTTCCGTGGCCATGGGCGGCGCTGGACAGCGGTCGCCGGGTGGTCTGGCGGGTCCGGGCGCTCGGCGGCGACGGCGACTCGCCGTGGTCGCGGTGGCACGCGTTCGAGACGGGTCTTCTCGCCGCGGACTGGCGGGCGCACTGGATCAGCCCCGCCGAGTCCGGCGTCGCCGGCTACGGCAGACGGCCCGCGTACGTCCTGTCGGCCTGGTTCGAGGCGCGGGCCGGGGTGCGCTCGGCACGGCTGTACGCGACGGCACTCGGGGTGTACGAGGCGTATGTCAACGGTTCGCGGGCCGGCACCGCTGAACTGTCGCCGGGGTCCACCTCCTACGACCGCACGCTCTACGCCCAGGCGTCCGACGTCACGACCGCCGTCGAGGCGGGCGACAACCGGTTCGAGATCCTGCTGTCCGACGGCTGGTACCGGGGTCAGGTCGGCGCCTTCCGCCAACCAGCCGGCTGGGGCACCGTGCCCGGCGCACGGGCCGAGCTGCACATCGTCTACGAGGACGGCGCACGGCAGGTCGTCCGCACCGACGGGACGTGGACGAGCGCGGAGTCGGCCGTCACCCGGGCCGACCTCATGGACGGACAGACCACCGACTTCCGTCTGCGGCCCGGGGCCGGCAGGCCGGTCCTTGTCGACCAGGTGGAGGCGCCCGCCATCGACTGGTCGCCCGCGCCGCCGGTGCGCGTGATCGAGTCACGCCCCGCACAGGCCGTCGTACAGCTCGAGGACGGCGTGTGGATCGCCGACTTCGGCCAGAACGCCTCAGGCCGGATCGCGCTGGCCGAGCTCGGCCCGGCCGGCACCCGCACGGTCGTCGACCACGGCGAGCACCTCGGCCCCGACGGCGACCTGACGACCGTCCACCTCGACGCCACGCGCCCAGGCCAGGCCCCGATCCCGTTCGTCCAGCGCGACGAGGTCGTGTCCGCGGGCGGTGGCGAGACGTTCGAGCCGCGCCACACCGTGCACGGTTTCCGGTACGTCCGCGTCCACCGCGACGGCGCCCCCCTCGACCCGGCGAGCCTCGTCATGCGCGTCATCCACTCGGACCTGCGCCGCACCGGCACGTTCGCCTGCGGGCACGGTGACCTCGACCGCCTCCACGAGATCGCCGAGTGGAGCTTCCGGGGCAACGCCGTCGACGTGCCCACCGACTGTCCGACCCGCGAACGTCTCGCCTGGACCGGCGACTACCAGGTCTTCGCCCCCACCGCGACACGCCTGTACGACGTCCTGGGGTTCAGCCGCAAGTGGCTGCGCTCCGTCCGCGACGACCAGCTGCCCGACGGCCGGATCGCCAACTTCTCGCCCGACGGACGCCGTATCAAACACCACCTCGACGACCAGTTCGCCATGATGACCGGCTCGGCCGGCTGGGGAGACGCTGTCGTCGCCGTCCCGTGGGAGCTGTACGAGTCGTACGGCGACCGGGAGGTCCTGGCCGAGAACTGGGAGGCGATGGTCCGCTGGGTGGAGTGGGCGCTCATGACCGCCCGCACCACCCGCCACCCGTCCCGGACCGAGCGCTCGGCCGAACCGCTGCCGCACGAGCGGTACTTGTGGGACGGCTCCTTCCACTGGGGTGAGTGGACCGAGCCCCGGGTGAGGGCGGCCGACGGCAGCCGTGTCGACCCGGTCAAGGACGATCCCGTCGCCTGGTTCATGGCTGACAAGGGCGAGATCGGTACGGCCTTCCTGTACCGCTCGACGGCGACCCTGGCCCGCGTGGCACGCGTGCTGGACCGCGCCGAGGACGCGAACCGCTACGCCGAGATCGCCGAGCGGGTCCGCGACGCGTGGCGCACCGAGTTCCTGTCCCCCGACGGACGCACCGCCGGCGACACCCAGGCCGGTTATGTGCGGGCGCTGTCCCTCGGACTCGTCCGCGGTGACCTGCGCGAGGCCGCCGCAGCGCGCCTGGTCGAGCTGATCCGCGCGGCCGGCACGCATCTGGGCACCGGTTTTCTCGCGACCGGCGACCTGCTCCCCGTCCTCGCCGACACCGGACACGCCGACGTCGCCTACGAGTTGCTCCTCCAGCGCACCGCGCCGTCCTGGCTGTACATGGTCGACCGCGGCGCGACGACCATCTGGGAGGACTGGGAGGGCGTCGACGAGTCCGGCACCGCGCACGACTCCCTGAACCACTACAGCAAGGGCGCGGTGGTCCGCTTCCTGCACACCCACGTCCTGGGGCTGCGGCAGACGCCGGGGTCGGTCGCCTGGGAGTCCTTCGAGGTCGCGCCCGTCCCGCACCCGTCCGTGCCATGGGCCCGGGGCACGCACGAGTCCCCGCAAGGCACGATCGTCGTCGAGTGGCGGATGTCCGGCGCCGAACTCACCGTCACGGTCGACGTCCCCCCGGCCACCGCGGCACGCGTCGTCTTCCCTGACGGGACCGTCGTGGAGCCGCTCCCCTGCGGCAGGTTCAGTGCCACTCGGCGGGTGGGGAAGGCGGGTTGAGGCCAACTGGGGCCCAGTCCGGCGGGCCGGGTCTCAGGGGCGCCCGCGTCGGGCGGTGGCGCCCAGCCAGGCGAGGCTCGGCTTCGGGTGGCGCTCGAAGGTCTCACGGTCTACGGCGATCAGGCCGAGAGTCGCCTTCCAGTCGCCCCAGCGGTAGTTGTCGAGGGCGCTCCAGTGCAGGTAGCCCCGTACGTCGATGCCGTCGTCGATCGCGGCGAACAGGTGGTCGAGGGCCTCCTGTGTGTAGGCGATCCGTCGATTGTCGTCGGCGGTGGCGATGCCGTTCTCGGTCACGAGGATCGGTACCCCGCCGGTGACGTCCCAGGTGTGACGGACCGCCATGCCGAGAGCGTCGGGCCGGTACGCCTTGCCCGCCATGGTGTTGTCGGGGTGCGGCGGATGCGGCTCGATGCCATCGGGTCCGACCCACTCGCTGGAGTACGACTGGACTCCGACGAAGCCGTCACCCCGCGAGGCTTCGAGGTACAGGTTCTCCCAGTCGTACTCGATCTCGCGGAGCTTGTCCTCGCCGCCGGGCCGTGCGGCGAAGGCGCGGTTCGCGACGGTCCAGCCCACGGCGGCGTCGGTGTTGGCGCGGACGACCTCCCGGGCAGCGTGGTGGGCCTCGACCAGGGCGGCGCCGATCTCCGGGTCGGGGGCGGGCAGTTTCGGGCGGGTGTTGTCGGCCGCGGCCAGACCCTGGGAGCCGCTGCTCGGACCGGCCGGACCCTGGCGCTCGATGGTGATCATCATCGCGAGCATGTTGGGTTCGTTGATGGTGGCGATCCAGGGGACGTCGCCCAGGATGTCCGTGACGGCCTCGGCGTAGCGCGTGAACCGCTGGACCGCCTTTTCCCCGAGCCAACCCCCCTCCTCGGCGAACCAGCGCGGGTTGGAGAAGTGGTGGAGTGTGATGACGGGCGTCAGGCCGAGCGACAGGGCGGTGTCGATCATGCGCCGGTAGTGGGCGAGTTCGGCCCGGGAGAAGTGTCCAGGCACCGGTTCGACGCGTGCCCACTCGATGCCGAAGCGGTAGGCGTTGAGGCCGGCGTCCGCGAGCGGGCGCATGTCCTCCTCGAAGCGGTGGTAGCTGTCGAGCGCGTCGCCGCTCCTCTCCAGGCCCGGCGTGCGTCCTTCGATCACCCACCAGTCGCTGTTGACGTTGTTGCCCTCGGTCTGGTGCGGGGAGCTGGAGGCTCCCCAAAGGAACGGCATACTACCGCGCAAGAGCGCTCCCGGAGGTATCGGTGTGATCTTGGGCGACCTCGGACGCACCCCTCGTCAGGTCAGGGTCAGTCCGCCCTCCAGCAGGGCCTGTCGGTTGGCCGCGAGGAGTTCGAAGCGGTCGGCCTCCGTCTGGTCGATCTCCGTGATATGCCAGCCCAGATGGGTGCCCGCGCGCAACGCCGCCGGGATGTCGATGTCCCCGGTGCCGATGGGTGTCTGCGGGGTGTCGCGTTCGGCGGGGCCGTCCTTGAGGTGGGCGGTCACAGCGCGTTCCCCGAGGCGTTTGATGACGTCGACCGGGTCCTGGCCGGCCACGGCGGCCCAGTAGACGTCGACCTCGGCGAGGATCTCCGGGTCGAGCAGGTCCCACAGGACGTCGAAGGCGTGGGCTCCGCCGGGCAGTCGGACCCACTCGAAGTGGTGGTTGTGGTAGCCGAGCCGGATGCCCGCCCCGGCCAGTTCGCGCGCCGCCTCGTTGAGCCGGGCGGCGAAGGCGCGTACGCCGTCGTGGGTCTCCAGGGACCGCTCGTCGAAACCGTCGACAAGCCAGGGGATCGGTACGAAGGCGGTGTCGGCACCAAGGATGCGGCAGGTCTCGATCGCGGAGGCCTGGCTGTCGGCCGAGACGGCGATGTGCATGGAGCTGACCGCGAGACCGGCCTCGTCCAGGTCCGCGCGCAACGCGTGTGCGGCGGCGGCCACTTCGTCTGGGGGCGTGTTCCACAGGCCGAGCGCGAACGGCTCGACGTACCGGAAGCCGAGCGCGGCGAGACGCGCGAGAGTGCCGGGGCGATCGGCCGCCAGAGCATCGATCACGCTGTACAGCTGGACGGCGAGGGTGCCGGGTCTCATGCTTCGTCCTCTCGTTCTGCAGCCTGCGGGAAGGTCATGCTCATGAAGGCCCGGACCGGCCCGACGATGTCGAGATCCTGGTCGAGCAGCCATTGCAACTGCAGGCCGTTCAGCACGGCTTGAAGCAGGGTGGCGGCGTGTTCGGGGGCAAGGGCCTCGTGCAGTTCTCCGCGGTCGGCCTTGCCGCGCATGCCCCGCGCGAACTGATCGCTTCCCCAGGCGTAGCGCTGCACGAAGTAGCCGTGCGCGGGATGCTCCGGACGTGAGGCGGCCACCGCGAGCTCGATCCACAGGCGCATCAGCTCGGGGGCCTTCTGGTGGTGGCGCAGCATGTCGCCGAGGTACGGCGCCAGATGGTCCATGTCCGGGACCTTCGACTCGGCGTACCGCCGCTCCTCGGTGTCACGTTCGGCGAGCACGGCGGCGAGCAGGTCGTCCTTGTTGCGGAAGTGGTGCAGCAGCCCGGCGTGGGTGATGCCGGCCCGCTCGGCGATGTCCCTCAGCGAGGCCTTCGTGAACCCGTGTTCCGCGAAGCTCTCGCGCGCCGCCCGGACGATCTCCGCCCGCCTGGCCGGGGTCTTGGTGTACGGGCCGCGGGCCTTGGCCTGGCTCACAGCGCGCTTCCTCTTCCTGAATCCCGTGGCACGTCCCCAAAACCTTCCAAGGCTTAGATTTTCATGACCTGCTCGGAGTGTGGGCGGCGACAGCCGCGAGCACAAGGGGGCGGAGCCCGACGATTTCCCGCCAGATAACGCTCTGATTACGAACGCGGTACGCACTCTTCCCGCGCCTGCCACCGAGGCTTACCTTCCGAATGAAATTCGACCACGTGGTAACTGTTCGCGTCAGGACGCGCCGGCGGATCCGCGACCGCCGCAGCGGCCCTGTTCGCCGCCTCCGGCCACACTCACGGCTCCGCCGCACACCCCCACGCGTGCATCAGCCCAGGCATGCATCCGTGCATGACCGCACCGACAGACCGACACACGTCTCGGCTCTTCAGGTTCCAGGACGAAGGAATCCACCCATGCGCATCCACTCCTCGCATTCCCGGCCCGGGCCGCGGCCGCGCCGACGCTCGCAGACCCTGGCCGCCGTCGCCGCCATCGCCCTGCTGGCGACGGCCACGGCGGCGTGTGACAGCACCCCGGCCGCCACGTCGAACTCCGGCACCGACACGACGCTCGCGCTGTCCATCCTCGGCACGCCCAACTCGTTCGACCCGGCCCAGCTCATCGAGGGCCAGCAGACCTACGTCTGGGACTCGATCTTCGACACGCTCATCCTCCAGGACAACAAGGGCGAACTGCACCCCGGCGCCGCGCAGAGCTGGTCGTACTCCGCGGACGGCCGCACCCTGACCCTGAAGATCCGCCAGGGCATGAAGTTCAGCTCGGGCGACCCGGTGGACGCGAACGCGGTGAAGGCCACCCTGGACCGGATCCGCTCCACGCCCGGACAGAGCCAGCTGTCGCTGGCCGCCGTCTCCTCGGTCGAGGCACCGGACGCCTCGACGGTCGTCCTCAAGCTCTCCCGGCCCGAGGCCTCGCTGCTCGCCGCGCTGTCGACCGCACCCGGGGTGATCGGCGACCCGAAGACCATGGCCGACAAGAGCACCGCTCTGAACCCGGTCGGCTCGGGCCCGTACACCCTCGACACCAAGACCACCGTCAACGGCTCGGTGTACGTCCTCAACCGGCGCGACGACTACTGGAACAAGAAGGCGTACCCCTTCAAGACGGTCAAGATCCGCGTGATCACCGACCCGACCGCGTCGGCCAACGCCCTCAAGGCGGGCCAGACCAACGCCGGCACCGCCGATGTCTCGCAGCTGTCCGCGCTCAAGGCGGCCGGCTTCGAGATCACCCATGTGGAGGCGACCGCGGGCGCCTACCTCGTCCTCGGCGACCGCGCCGGAACCAAGCTGAAGCCGCTGGGCGATCTGCGGGTCCGCCAGGCCATCAACATGGCCTTCGACCGGCAGAAGATGGTCACCCAGGTGCTGCAGGGCTCCGGCAAGGCCACCGACCAGGTGTTCAACCCGAAGGGGAAGGCCTACGACGAGGCGCTCAACGCCAAGTACCCCTACGACGTCGCCGGAGCCAAGAAGCTGCTTGCCGAGGCCGGCTACCCGAAGGGCTTCTCGGTCACCATGCCGAGCCTCGTCTTCACCAAGAGCTTCGAACCGCTCTTCACCCAGGCGCTCGGCGACATCGGCATCAAGGTGACCTGGGAGCCGGTGCCCGCCCAGCAGACCACCTCCGCCGTCGCGTCCGGCAAGTACCCGATGTTCCTGCTCGTGGAGGGCCTCGCCTCCGACGCGATCATGACCCGCAGCTTCTACACCGAGACCGGCTTCCGCAACGTCTTCCACTCCACCGACCCGAAGCTGACCAAGCTGCTCGACCAGGCATCCAAGGAGCTCGACCCAACGAAGGCCGCCGGAATCTACCGGGAGATCAACGAGTTCGGCGTCGAGAACGCCTGGCTGTCCCCCGTCTTCTACCTCGGCAGCGACTGGGCCACCAAGAAGGGCATCACCTACCTCGGCGACGGCGCCTCCACGATGTCCACGATCCGGCAGTTCGGCGTGGCCGGCTCGTCCAAGTCCGGAGGGTGAGCCGCCACCCATGACGCTCTATGTGCTGCGTCGCCTGACCGCGGGCCTGGTGCTCGCGGTCCTGGTGACCATGATCACGTTCCTGCTGCTCAGCACCTCCTTCGACGATGTCGCGAGCAGCGTCCTCGGCAACGGCGCCACGCCACAGCAGGTCGTCGCCCAGAAGGCCCAGATGGGCCTGGACCGGCCCCTGGCGGGCCAGTACGTCGACTGGCTCTCGCACGCCGTCCGCGGTGAGCTCGGCACCTCCTACTACACCAGCGAACCGGTCCGCTCCGCGATCACCGCCCGGCTCGGCGTCACCCTGTCGATCGTCGTCGTCGCACTGCTGGCCACCTCGGTCATCAGCGTCGCCCTCGGGGTGGCCGCCGCCGCGCGCGGTGGCGCCGTCGACCGGTTCGCGCAGGCCACCGCGATAACCGGCTACCTCGTCCCGAGCCTCCTCGTCGCCATCGCGCTGGTCTACGCACTGGCCATCAAGCTGCATGTGTTCCCGGCCACCGGATACACGGACTTCAGCGAGAGCCCAACCCGCTGGGCGAGCAGCATCGCCATCCCCGTCGTTGCCCTGATGATGGGCGGGGTCGCCAGCCTGACCTCGCAGATCCGCGGCGCCATGATCGGCGAACTGCGCAAGGACTACGTCCGTACCCTGCGCACCCGGGGCATCCCCACCCGCTCCATCGTGCTCCGGCACGCCCTGCGCAACGCCGCCGGACCGGCCCTGACGGTGCTGTCCCTCGAGTTCATCCAGATGCTCGGCGGCGCACTGATCATCGAACAGATCTTCGCACTGCCCGGCTTCGGCCAGTACGCGTTCAACGCCTCCCTCCAGGGCGACGTCCCGATCATCATGGGCATCAGCCTCTTCGGTGTACTCCTCGTCGTGGCCGTCAACCTGGTCGTCGATCTCCTCAACGGCTGGCTCAACCCGAAGGCGAGGATGACCAGTTGACAACGCCGAACGCTGACGCGCGCCGCCGGTCGACCCTGCGGCGCCTGCTCTCCGACCCCCAGGCCGTCGCCAGCGCGAGCCTGCTGATCGTCATCGTCCTGCTCGGGCTGCTCGCCCCCGTCCTCACCGACCACGGTGCCAACGAGGCGAACCTGGATGCCGTCAACGCCGGAGTCGGCGACCACGGTTATCTGCTCGGCGGGGACAAGAGCGGACGCGACATCTACGCCAGGCTCCTGTTCTCCATCAACACGAGCGTGGTCTCGGCGCTCATCGGCGCGAGCATCGCCCTGGCGATCGGGATCACGTCCGGGCTGATCGGGGGGTACTTCGGGCGGCGCGTGCGCGGAGTCACCGAGTGGGTGTTCAGCCTGATCATGACGTTCCCCGGGCTGCTCCTGCTCATCGTCCTGATGCCGGTGACCAAGGGCGACTACAAGGCCACCATGCTGATCTTCGGGGTGCTGCTCTCCCCGGGCGTCTACCGGCTCGTACGCAACCTCGTCCTCGGCGTGAAGAACGAGTTGTACGTGGACGCCGCCCGGGTCTCGGGACTGCCCGACCGGCGCATCCTGCGGCGGCATGTGTTCACCGTGGTGCGCGGGCCGGTGGTCATCGCCACGGCGTTCCTCGCGGGTTCCTCGATCGCCGTCCAGTCGGGTCTGGCCTTCCTGGGCGTGGGCTCGAACACGGTGCCCAGCTTCGGCGCGATGATCTCCGAGGGGTTCTCCAACCTGTACGAGGAGCCACTGCAGTTCCTGTGGCCCAGCCTCGTGCTCGGCGTCATCACCGCCTCGCTGGTACTGCTCGGGAACGCGCTGCGGGACGCCCTGGAGGGCGGCCGTCCCAAGCCGGTCCGGATCGTCAGCGCAACCGGGTACCGGCCGTTGGCCCCCCAGGCCGCCTCCGACTCCGGACTGCTCACGGTGGAGGATCTGGCCATCGCCTATCCGACGCCGACCGGCGAACTGAAGGAGGTCGTCAGCGGCGTCACCCTGCGTGTCGCCGCCGGGGAGACCCTCGGCCTCGTCGGCGAGTCCGGTTCCGGCAAGACGCAGACCGCGTTCGCCGTGCTGGGGGTACTGCCCGCGGAGGCGGTCGTCACGCGCGGTTCGATCCGGCTCGACGGGCGTGAGCTGCTCGGCCTGAGCGAGCGCGAACTGCGGTCGGTGCGGGGGACGTCCATCGCGTACGTGCCCCAGGAACCCATGTCCAACCTGGACCCGTCGGTCACGGTGGGCGCCCAGCTCGTGGAGGGGGTGCGCGCCGCGACGCCCATGCCGAGGGACGAGGCCCGAAAGCGGGTCCTGGCGCTCCTCGCCAGGGTCGGCATCCCCGAACCCGAACGCACCTTCCGCTCCTACCCGCACCAGATCTCCGGCGGCATGGCACAGCGCGTCCTCATCGCCGGCGCCGTCGCCAGCAGGCCCCTGCTGCTCATCGCCGACGAGCCGACCACCGCCCTCGACGTCACCGTCCAGGCGGAGATCCTGGACCTGCTGCGCGATCTGCAGAAGGACCTGAACATGGCCGTACTGCTGGTGACCCACAACTTCGGTGTGGTCGCCGACATCTGTGGCCGCGTGGCCGTGATGCGCGAGGGCACGGTCGTCGAGACCGGCGGCACGGAGGAGCTGTTCGCCGCGCCCCAACACCCGTACACGCGGGGCCTCCTGGACTCGATCCTCGACGAGAGCATCCTGCGCACCGATCCACCGGCCGCCTCCATGGGCGCCCTGGAGAAGGAGACCCGATGACCACACTGCTGGAGGTGAGCGAGCTGCGCGTCACCTACCCCGGGCGGGGCTTCAGGGCCCGTCCGCACGAGGTACTCCACGGTGTGTCGCTCACCGTGGAGCAGGGCGAGACCCTGGGCGTCGTCGGCGAGTCGGGCTCCGGCAAGACGACCATCGGCCGGTCCGTGCTCGGCCTGGCCGCGCCCAGCGCCGGCACGGTCCGCTTCGGGGGCCACGACATCACCCACGCCGGACGGAAGGAACGACGTGCGCTGTCCCGGGACATCCAGGTCGTCTTCCAGGACCCGTACTCCTCTCTCAACCCCGCTCTCACCATCGGCGACATCCTCAGCGAGCCGCTCGTCGTGCAGGGCACCGCGCCGGGTGAGGCCCGGCAGCGGGTCGCGGAACTCCTCGACCAGGTGGGGCTGCCGAAGGACGCGGCGCAGCGGCTGCCCCGGGAGTTCAGCGGCGGCCAGCGGCAGCGTGTCGCCATCGCCCGCGCGCTGGCGCCCGCTCCCCGGCTGATCGTGTGCGACGAGCCGGTCTCCGCGCTCGACCTCACCACGCAGGCGCGCGTTCTCGATCTGCTCGTCGACATCCAGCGGCGCACCGGTGTCGCCTATCTCTTCATCTCGCACGATCTCGCGGTCATCCGGCACATCAGCCACCGGGTGAGCGTGATCCACCGGGGCGACATCGTCGAGACCGGACCGGCGGGCGACATCACGACGGCCCCCGAACACCCATACACACAGCGGCTGTTGCTCGCCGCACCGGTCGCGGACCCGGCCGAACAGCGCCGGCGGCGCGCGGCACGGCAACACGTGTGACCCGCTTGCCGTACCGCCTCGCACCGCGCCGCGCCGCACCGCATCGCTTCGCATCGCCGAGTCAAGGAGCCCAGAAAGGTGTCCTCATGCTGAAGCCCCGCTCCACAGCCACCGCGAGCTGGTGAACCTGCGGCAACGACCTGTTCTCCGACAGCGCTATCCGCGACCACGCGGGCAACGGCCGATAGCTGAGACGCACAACCCCCTTTGGAAGGAAGTCCGTTGTCGTCGACCGAACGTATCTTCTGCAACCCGCTCGACCTTGCCTACCGCTACCAGGACATCCGGTTCACCGGCACGGTCAGAGGCATGAAGATCGCTGAGCCCCATCGGAGCGTATACCGGGAGGCGGCCGATCCATCGATCGTGCTGTACCGGGACCGCTACTACATGTTCGTCTCGATGTCGGCGGGCTTCTGGCACTCGACGGACCTCGTACGGTGGGAGTACCGCGCGACGGCCAAGCTGCCGGCCCTCGACTACGCGCCGGACGTCCGCGAGGTGAACGGCGCGCTGTATGTCAGCGCGTCCCGGAAGGAGGACAACTGCCCCTTCTTCCGGAGCGTCGACCCTCTGTCCGACGACTTCGTCGAGGTCACCCCGGGCACCTTCCCCTTCTGGGACCCGAACCTGTTCCAGGACACCGACAACTCCGTGTACCTCTACTGGGGTTGTGACAGCAGGACCCCGATCCAGGGAGTCCGTCTCTCGGACACGTTCGGTCCGGTCGGTGAGCCGTCGCCGCTGATCAGCTCCGACGTCCTGGCCCACGGCTGGGAGCAGTTGGGCGAGGACTACGTAGTCGTACCGCCAAAGACCGAGCGGGAGCGGCTCGCCGCGATGGCCATGGGCACCGACCCCTACATCGAGGGCGCCTGGATGACCGAGCGCGACGGCACCTACTACCTCCAGTACTCGGCACCCGGCACACAGCTGAACACCTACGCCGACGGGTACTACACAGCCCCGGCGCCCCTGGGACCCTTCACCTACTCCCTCGACAGCCCGTTCTCGTCGAAGCCGGGCGGGTTCATCACCGGGGCGGGACACGGCAGCACGTTCCAGGACCTGCACGGAAACTGGTGGCACGCGGCGACGATGCGGATCTCGGTGAACGACGTGTTCGAGCGCCGCGTCGGAATCTTCCCCGCGGGCTTCGACGACGACGGAGTGCTGTTCTGCAACCAGAACTTCGCCGACTACCCGATGACGGTCCCGGACGGCCCGTTCGACCCGTGGACACCCCCCGCCTGGATGCTGCTCTCCTACAAGGCGAACGTCGTCGCGTCGTCTTCGGCCACCGGACACGACCCCGCGTCGGCCGTTGACGAGAACGTCCGCACGTGGTGGGCGGCCGCAGGCCGCGAACCGGGCGAATCCCTGACCGTCGACCTCGGCACGGACAAGACCGTCCACGCCGTGCAGATCAACCTGGCGGACCATGAACTGGCCGACGCCGCCCCTCACGCTCGGGACGGAGTGGACCTGGGCCATTCCTGGCGGGGCATCTTTCCGGGCCATCAGCCGGCGGAGATCCTGGTCGAGTTGTCGAAGGACGGCAGGGAGTGGACCGTCGTCCGGGACTCCCGCGACACGGACACCGACGCTCCGCACGCCTTCATCGTCCTCGACGCGCCACAGGAGACCCGATTCGTCAGGGTGACCAGCGGCCGGATGCCGTTCGACGGCACCTTCGCCGTCAGCGGGATCCGTGTCTTCGGGACAGGCGAGGGCGAGGCTCCGCCCTCCGTGCGTGCCCGGGCCGCCCGCGTGGACGACCGCACGGCCAGGATCGACTGGGACGCCGCCCCCGGAGCGATCGGCTACAACGTCCGCTACGGACGTGACCCGCAGAAGCTGTACCACAGCTGGCTGGTGTACGAGCGCACCCAACTCGACCTGCGCTCGCTGAACTCGGGCGCGGAGTACTGGGTTGCCGTAGACGCGTTCGGCGAAGCCGGCGTCACCTCCGGTGTGCCCGTGCCCGCGGCGCGCAACGCCGAACTGGATGAGCAAGAGGCCGAAATGCAGCGTTGAGAGAGCGAGTTCCGAAAGTACGGACTGAGATCTGCCTTTGATCAGCCACCGCCCGCTTTTGGCCATGGTCAACCGCTACGCGCTGTGTTACGTTGCAGTCACTGTTACGTTGCCGTCATTCGGCATCGTCGCCGTAGAAGAGCGGTACATCATGAACAGTCACGCGCCAGTCAAAGCCATCGCATTACAGCGCACACCGGCCGCTGTTATTCGGGCCGCCGTAGACGTTGCGCGAGACGCGTTGGGTTCTGACGTCGCCTTCGGGGCGATCGGTTCCCGCGCCACGGAATTCCCGATCGCCTCGGCGAAAGGAATTCGCGACCCACGGTGGAGCAGCATCGTCGTTCGACCGCACACCGGGCTCGGGGGCGAAGTCCTGGCGCGGGGACGCCCCATGATCGTTGCGGACTACGCGTCGGACGTACATATCAGTCGCGACTTCGTCGAGATTGTGGCGCGGGGAGAGGGGCTGCGAGCGGTTGCCTGTGTCCCCGTGCTGGGTCCTGCGGGTGTCGAGGCGCTGCTGTATGCCGGTGCACACCTCGAAGGAGTGCTCGGCGACCGTGCGGTCGCGGTCCTCGAACAGCTCGGCGCGTTCGCGTCGGTGGGGCTCGAGCAGATTCGTGCGCGCGAGCTGGAACTCGAACTCGCCCGGTTGCGCGAGCGGGAGCGTCTCGCCGGCCAGCTCCACGATTCGGTGGCACAACGACTGTTCACGATCGGCGCGGTCGCCCAGGCATCTCGCGCCCAGGGCGATCCGACCGGCCTCATCGACGCGATCGAGGAGATCGAGGCGACGGCGGCGGACGCGCGCCGAGAACTGCGCGAGACACTCCTCAAGCTCCACCGTGATCCTGAGAACCTCGCATTCGAGGTGCAACTGGACGGCGAGCTCCGCCTGTTGGAGAGCGTCACCGGTTGCACGGTGCGCGTTGTGCGGCACGGTACCTTCACCCGCATGCCGGACCACATCGCCCGCCTGGTGATCGACACGGCGGTCGAAGGAACGCGCAACGCCGTGAAGCACGGTCACGCGGGTCTCATCGAAGTCGAGATCGTGTACGACGAGGGAAGACTCTCGCTCTCGGTCAAGTCACTGGCAGTCGACGGGCCGCTGGAGCAGCCCGGCAGCGCATCGGCGACGGGGACGGGGACGGGTATCCGCACCCTGCGCACTCGCGCGGAGCGACTGGGAGGTTCGCTGCGGCTTACGGCGGTCTCGACCGGCCGGGCCGTGCTGCGGCTCGACATTCCGTACAACGATATGGCGGTTCGATGAAGGTCCTCGTTGTCGACGACCACCCGGTGGCACGCCGTGGACTGCGCGCGGTGGTGACCTCCAACCTCGGGGAATGCGAGATTTTCGAAGCCGACGACGCGACAACGGCTCTCGCTCTCGCTCACGACTTGTGTCCGGAGATGATCCTTCTGGACGCCCGGATGCCTGAGTCCATGCCGCCGGAGGAGCTGTGCCGTGAACTGCGCGAGTCGCTCCCGAACGTCGTCATCGTCATCTTCACCGCCTTCGACGACGCCGAGGTCCTTCATGCGTGCGTCGCCGCGGGCGCGAACGGGTGCCTGTTGAAGGACACTTCAGAAGTCAACATCGGCGCTGCCCTTCGAGCCCTTCTGGCAGGTCAGTTCGTGCTCGACCCGCGGATCGCCAGGCAGCTCGCCCCAGAGTTCACCAGGCGCCAGGCAAGAGGAACGGTACGGCTCACGGATCGGGAACAGGAGGTGCTCGGGCTCCTCGCGCACGGCTACTCGAACCGCAAGATCGCGCAAGAGCTCTGTCTCTCCGAGACGACCGTGAAGGGATACGTGACCGACCTTCTCCAGAAGCTGGACGCTTCCTCCCGGCTGGAGGCAGTGGTCCGCGCGTACGAACTCGGGCTTGTAGCGCCCGGTGCGGAACGGGTGTGATCGCTCCGGAGGCCGGCCGGAAGTCCCTGTGGCGTTTCCAACATGGGCTGGATGAGCGGGCGTTGGACGAGGCAGATTTCTCGCGTAGCTGTCACGCGACAAGGGAGTCGCCCAGGATGAATACGCAAGAGCCGGCGGCGACCGCCCGCGACTTGGAGCGCGGCAAACGCGCCGTGGAAGGCTTGTTCGAGATCATCTACGGACCGACCGAAGGACTCGACCGCCTCGACGAGTTCGTCGCCGAGGACTACGTCCAGCACAACCCGAACCTCGCCCAGGGACGTGAGGGGCTGAGGGAGTTCTTCACCCACGTCCTGTCCCTCCCGCCGTCGGAACGACTCGACTCCTCGAAGACGGTGACGGTCAACCTGGTCGCCGAGCGCGACCTCGTCCTGCGACACGAGATCCGCACGGACGGAGTGCTCTTCGATCTTTTCCGGGTGAAGGACGGCCTGTTGCAGGAACATTGGGACGCGTTCCGCCCGAATCCCGACACACCACCGATCTACGGGCTCTAGCGCTCCGCGCTCAAGCCGTCAGGCGATTTCCTCCTGACGGCTTGAGCAATCCTCAAAACATCGCGGACACGCTCGACTTCGAGATCTCTTGAGCGACGTCCCAATGCTCCACGAGCTTTCCGTTTTCAACGCGCCATATGTCGACGATCGCCAGATCCGGGCTCCCGTCCGCGAATTCCATATGCAGGTGAAGGGCAACCATCTCCCCGTCACCGATGATCCGCTTGACCGTGGCCCGGCCACCCTTGGCCGCTTCGTCTTCCAGATATGCGATGGCGCCTTCCCTGCCTTTGCCGGCTCTGGGGTTGTGCTGGACATAGTCTTCAACGGCATACTGCTCGAAGGCTTGGCGAGCGCCATGAGCCTGAAGGGCCGAGAGGAAACCTTCGAGCACATCACGGCTCGTCGGGACGGTCATTCGTCGGCCTCCTGGTGCGACACCCGGTCAACATTGCACATTTCCATGAGTGGGCAACGATCCCGAAGCCCGGCGACAAGCTCGACAGCCGAAGACTGCGCCCCCGCCGGACATACCGCAACGGCCATGTTCGTTCAACGAACGTCTTCAACGGCGTAAGGCTGAGCAGAGGGAGCGCGGGCACACGCCGTGCATGTCACCGGGCGCGGTACCGCGCGGGCCAGATGCCGTGCCGGCCCGGGGAGAGAATCCCCTTCGGGTCGACGGCATCCTTGATCGTCTCCGCGAAGCGCCGGTAGGCGTGGTCACCGAAGGCGAGCTGGTCCTGCGCGAGGTCCGAGAAGTCGAGGTGCGACCGGTACTCGGCGTAACCCTGCTGCCCGAGCTGCACGAGCAGTTCCTTCGCGGTGTCGATCGTCGCCCGCAGGTGGCCGGTGTCGTGCCGGTTGAAGAACATCGCCGACACGACGATCGCGGAACGCTCGTTCGTCACGAACACCTGCGCCGAGAAGTTGACGCCCGTGCGCTCGACGACCTTGTCCTTGATCTGCTGGACGACTTTCGCGACCTCCTCACCGCGCAGCGGCACGACGGGCGAGAAACCGACATGCCCCACGAAGTCGGGAAGGCTGTCGAGGATGTCGCTGCTGGGCACACCGCCGGAGATACGGTCGATGAGCCCGGCGTCCTTGATCTCGTGCCAGTTCTCCGCCGTGTACGTCGCGAGACGACGCACCTCGCCACCCTCGATCGCGCTCCACGCCTCGCGGATCCGGCGCTCGTGCACGTCGATCACCTCGGGGTCGCCCCACAGGGCTGTACGCACGCCCCACCGGCCGAGCCCGGTCTCGTCGGCGATCGCGTCGAGCTGCTCCTCCGGCATCGCCGGGGTGCCCGGCGGCGGGATCCTGCCCTTGAACTCGGGGAAGTGCGCGTCACCCACCGTCAACAGGTCGAGCACATAGGGGATGCCGCGGAGGATCCCGTCCAACCGCAGCTCGCGCACGACGTCGATCACCTGCGCCAGCTGGTGGTAGCGCGGGACGGAGAGGTAAAGCGGCGCGTACGCCTTCGGCCGGCGCTGGAGCCACACTCCCGCCTTTGTGACGATGCCGTAGTTCGACTGCGCGAACAGCGGGTCGACCACGGGCCCGAGCCCTCGCTTGTAGAGGTGCCAGGTGGGGTTGTCCTCCTGTGCGCCGAAGCCGGTGCGCAGGAGCGACCCGTCCGCGAGCACGACCTCCAGCCCGTTCAGCGTGTTGAAGTCGGAGCCGTTCGGCAGGAACGTCTGACCGTTGTCGAGCGAGTTGCCGATGACAGAGCCCCAGCCGATGTCCGGTACGGACACGAGCAGTTCGTCGCCCTGCTCGTGCAGCACGTCGTAGAGGTCGTACCACCGGGCACCGGGCTCGACGACCGCGTACGCGAGTTCGGTGTCGACCTCCAGGACGCGGTCCATCTTGCGGAAACTGATCAGCACGGAGCCCTTGACCCGCGCCGAGGGGCCGCCGTAGCCGTTGTTGCGGCCCTGCGACGATGCCCACACCGGGACCTCGTGGCGGTTCGCGACGCGGACGATGTCCTGCACCTGCTCGGTCGTGGTCGGGAACAGGACGAGGCTCGAGTCGTACGTCCGGTCCTCCGTGGGCCAGTACGGGTCGCGGTACTCGTCACGTTCCTCGTCGGCGACGAGCGCGTTGTCACGGCCGACGACCGCGACGAACTCGTCTCGCACGGCGTCGGGAAGCTCGAAGGGGACCGGATCACTCATGCCCGTACCTCCGTCGCGCTCAGTCGGCCACCGGGAACACCGTGCATGGTTGTCTCTCCTTCTGACGTCCGCGGTCGCGGACCGACCTGCCGCTGCGAGCCTGCTCGGAGCGGCAGGTGACCGGAAGCGGGAGTGTAATTTGCCACACTGGTTTTCGAGGGACCGCGCCGCTCTGTCGTGCGGGCCTGGGGCTCGTGCTTGGCATGGTGGGCGAGCTGCTTCTCGTCGAGGACGACGATCTCGCATCCGTCACGGCGGACCCATCCCTGCCGGGCGAAGCCCGCGAGCGACTGATTGACGCTCTCCCGGGAAGCGCGCACATGCAGTGCGAGCTCTTCCTGACTGAGCCCGAGATCCACTCGGATGCCCTCCGGTGTACGGCGGCCGAAGCGCTGGGCCTCGCGCAGGATCGCGCGCGCGAGCCGCGTTCCGACGTCCAGGCCGAAGACGTCGTGCAGCGCGTCGTTCTGGCGCTGCGCCCGCAGGACGAGGAGGTGGATGAAGCGCATCGCCGCCCCTGTGTGGGCAGCGAGCCATTCGAGCATCGACTCGGTCGAGAGCTCCGCGATCCTCGCCGGGCCGAGAGTGACGGCCGTCGTGGGCTGCGGCCGCGGGTCGAAGAGGTCGAGGCTGCCCAGCAGTTCACCCGGTCCCGCGATGACGAGGATGTTCTCACGCCCGTGCTCGCCACGCCGCGAGATCTTCACGCGGCCGGAGATGACGAGATGGACGCGGGTCGGGTCACCTGCCTGGAAGACCGTGTTGCGCGGGGGAAACGTGACAAGGAGCGCCCTCTTGAGGAAGTCGCGTACGACCGGCTCAGGCAGTTCGTCGAGCAAGGAGGCGCGCCGGACGTCTCCGGTCACGCCCATGGGCACCGTCGCCATCATGTACTCCGTCGTGCATGACATTCAGATCGCCGCGCCGACAGGCAGGGATACCGAGGGTCCGCCGGCGCGGACCTGTCGTGCGGTCAGAACGCTGTCGTGGCTGAAGATCCAGCGCATGACGTCCTCCCTGCCGGCCAGCTGGTCAGCGGCGGAGAACTCCGTGTGGCGACCGTCGTACTGGAGCCCGAGGCGGCGGGAGAACCGCTGGATGTAGGAGGCCCGCTCGCGGCGTGCACGGTCGTACTCCTGGAGAGCGGTGGCGACCTCGGTGAGCGGACGGTCGCGCAGCACTTCCACCAGCGCGGCCGCGTCCTCGATCGACTGGTTGCCGCCCTGCCCCACGTGCGGCAGCATCGCGTGCGCGGCGTCGCCCGCCAGCGCCACGCGGCCACGCACCCAGGTCGGGAGTGGTTCGCGGTCGTACAGCCCCCATCGGAAGGTCCTGTCGATCTGGCCGATCAGGCTCCGTACCGACTCGTTCCAGCCGGCGAACTCCTTCGCCAGCTCGGCCGGGTCGCCGGGCGCGGACCAGGACTCGCGCATCTCGTCGTCCGCGGCCACGAAGGCGACGAAGTTCAGCAACTTCGCACGGCGGACGGGAAAGGAGATGAAGTGCCGCCCCGGCCCCGTGAACAGCTGTGCCTCATGGATCGGCCAGTCGGGGAGGCGTTCGGCGGGCACGAGTCCCCGGTAGGCGATCATGCCGGAGAAGACCGGCTCCGGGGCGTCCACGACGAAGGGGCGCACGGCGGAGTGGATCCCGTCCGCTCCGATCACCGCCGCCGCGGTCTCCGTGCTTCCGTCCGCGAAGCGCAGGACGAGTCCGTCGCCGTTCTCGTCCACTCCGACGAGCCGTGCCCCGAGCCGGAGCGCGTCCGGTTCCAGCCGCCAGGACAGCACGTCGATCAGATCGGCCCGGTGGATCGGCCTCGCGCCTCTCGCGTCGACCTCCGAGTCCTCGGACCGAACGCCGTCGTGGTTGTAGAAGGCCATTCTGAGCGGCTCGCGGGACTCGATCTCGCTCAGGCGGTCCGTCAGCCCGAACGAGTCGAGCACCCGCAGCGAGTTGGGAGCGAGCGACACACCCGCGCCGACCTCGCCGAGTGCTTCCGCCTGCTCGTACACCCGGACGGGGATCCCGGCATCGGCCAGCCCGGTCGCCGTCGCGAGCCCCGCGATCCCGGCCCCGATCACTGCGACGCCTTCCGCCGTACGTGCCACCACTGCCTCCATTCATTGACGACCGTGAGGGATGGGTGACCGGCCTTCTCCGGAAGACCGGCCGTCTGCTGTGTCTGCGGCGGTCAGTCCTCTTCGGCGTCCTGGCCGACCGAGGCGCGCAGGAAGCCGGAGAACGTCTCCGCCGTCTGCCAGGTCAGGCTTTCGAGCTCGACGGCGTCGAGCAGGATCCGATATCCGCGGCGGTGGGCGTGGATCTCCAGTCGCTCGCCGTTGCGTGTGTAGACCTTGCGGACGCGTATGTCGGCGAACTCGTTGGAGATCTGGATCGGCGGGTCGTCGCTGTACTGGTATTCGGGCATCGCGATCCCGCCTAGAGGAAGACGCCGAGGTTGGCCGTGCCGAGGATCGTGTGGTTGAGCAGCACTTCGCGTCGCCGCAGACGCCACCCGCCCGCATCCGAGCGCAGGATGTCCCGGCGCTCGGCCAGCAGCAGGTCGTAGTCGGTCGTGTCCCACTGGGAGCGGTGAAGCGTCAGGTAGCTCTTCACCTCCACCTCGCCCGGTCCCAGCTCGCGCACACGTACGTTGGTCACGACACGGCGTGTGCGGGAAGGCGGGTCCTCCGCCCACGCGTGCTCGGTCAGCAGCCGGTCGACCCGCACACGCATGCTCGCGTAGGTGTCCTTCATGTGGAACGCTTCTCGGCTGAATTCCGAGACCCCCGCCGCGCGCTCTCGCGTCGTACGGATCGGGATCAGGTACTCGAGCTCCTCCGACAGGCACGTGTCGGCCCAGCCTGTGTAGTCGGCCTCGTCCAGGAGCTCCGCCTCCCGGTACAGAAACTGCGTGCAGGACCGCTCCAGTTCCGCACCGACCAGTGGGGGACTCGTCTGTTCTACCGTCATGGCATCGCCTTTCGCGCGGGGTCAGGAAGAAATGGACGGGGCGTCGACCCGCTCGCCGCGTGAGCCGCTCTGAGCAAGGAGGCGCCGGAACTTGAGCATGCTGCGTGTCGAGTTGAGCGCGACGACTCCCGTCAGCCGCTCCTCGCGCTCGTAGAGCGCTACGAACCGCTGCTCGGCGAGCGTTCCCTCGACGATCCGGACCCGATCGGTCGGTTGGGGGACCCCCGCGATCTCGATCTTGACGCCGTACTGCTCGGACCAGACGAAAGGGACCGGTGAGTAGCTGCCGGACTGCCCACCGTCGAGGAGGGCACGGGCGACGAACGCGCCCTGCTCCGAAGCATTGGTCCAGTGCTCCACCCTCATGGTCTGCTCGAACAACGGGTTGAACCACCGCGCCACATCACCCGCCGCGTAGACATCGGCGACCGACGTGGCGCAACGGTGGTCGCACAGCACCCCGTCGGAGATGTTCACGCCCGACCCGGCGAGCCAGTCGGTCACCGGCCGTGCGCCGATCCCCACGACCACGACATCGGCGTCGATCATGCGGCCGTCTCTGAGACGTACGCGCTCCACGCGCGCACCTCCGTCGAACCCCTCGGCCGACGAGCCACAGACCAGGCGCACTCCCGCGGCCAACGGAACCTCGGCACACGCGAGCGCGATCTCGGACCCGAGAATGCGTGCCATCGGAGCCGCGAGAGGCTGGATGAGCACCACGTCGCAGCCGAGTCGGCGGGCGGTCGACGCGACCTCGGAGCCGAGGAAGCCCCCGCCGACGACGGCGACGCGCGGCGAGCCCTGGAGCGCGGACCGGATCGCGAGGCAGTCGTCGACCGTGCGCAGCGGGTAGACGCCCTGGAAGAGGTCCCAGTCGCGCGGCATCCACGGTGCGCTGCCGGTCGCGATCACCAGTTGGTCATATGCCAGCGGTTCGCCGTCGTCGAGCTCCAGTGTCTTTCCGGCCGGATCCAGGGCGCGCGCTCGCCGCCCGAGCCGCAGGTCGAGGTCGAGCGCGGCCAGCCGGTCGGCGGACAGCAGCTGGATGTCGTCCGGCGAGGCCTGACCCCCGAGCACCGCCTTCGACAGCGGCGGACGGTCGTACGGCAGACGCTTCTCGGCTCCGACAAGCACGACCTCACCGTCGAACCCTCGATCCCGCAGGGTCTCGGCGGTTCGGATGCCCGCCAGCGAGGCGCCGGCCACGACGACGCGCCGTTGTCGGTGCATCGTCAGTCTCCCAGGTTCAGCGCACGCGCCGGGCAGTCGCGAACGGCGTGCCCGACCTGGGCCCTCAGATCCTCCGGGGGCTCCTCGATCAGAAGCTGGACGAACCCGTCGTCGTCGAGATCGAACACACGCGGCTCGGCGATGACGCAGTTGCCGTAGCCCTGACACTTCCTGCGGTCCACCAGTACCTTCATGTCTCCCGTCCCTTGTCGGCGACACGTCGCCCGCCACCAGCCGCAAAGCGCTGAGGTCGATGGAAGCCGACTGTAATGACGCTGCCCTGACGGTGAACAGCGTCCAAAGGTCGGGGACAAGTTGCTTCCTTCGGAGGGGTCACGCCGGTCGATCGCGGCGTTAGCGTCGGCGACGCTGTCGCCTGGAATCTCGACGGGGCGCCCTTCTGGAAGGGGCACCCGTTCGGCCGGCGCCTTGGAGAAAGCAAACTTGAGGAGGAACCCATGGTGGCTGCTGACCGGCAGGCCGGGACGGGCGGTTACGT
>NZ_JBSFWB010000043.1:0-65415 GCF_053592635.1 Streptomyces sp. NPDC002623
AGGGCGGGGTGTTCGGTGAGGGCTGCTTCGATCTCGCCGAGTTCGATGCGGAAGCCGCGTACCTTGACCTGTTGGTCGGCGCGGCCGACGTATTCCAGCTCGCCGTCGGCGCGTCGGCGTACGAGGTCGCCGGTGCGGTACATGCGTTCGCCGTGGGTGTCGAACGGGCAGGCGAGGAATCGCCCGGCCGTCAGTCCCGGCCGGTTCAGGTACCCGCGTGCCAGGCCCGGCCCGGCGACGTACAACTCGCCCGTCACACCCGGCGGCACGATGCGCAGGCGCTCGTCCAGCACGTACACCCGGAAACCTGCGACCGGTCGGCCGATCGGCGGCACGCCGGGCCCGGGGGTGAGCGGGTCGCTCATCGTGGCGCACACGGTCGTCTCCGTGGGACCGTACGCGTTGATCATCCGGCGCCCGGGTGCCCAGCGCGCCACCAGCTCCGGCGGACAGGCCTCTCCCGCCACCACCAGGGTGGCGGCCGTGACGTCGGTGCTGTCGAGTGCCGCCAGGGCCGAGGGCGGCAGCGTCACATGGGTGACGTCGAGCAGGCGGTCCGTCAGGGCCTCCAGCGGGGCCTCGGACGGGGCCAGTACGAGGGCGGCACCGGTGAGCAGGGCGCTGCACAGGTCCCAGAACGAAGCGTCGAAACTGGGCGAGGCGAACTGGAGCACCCGGCTGCCCGGTTCCACGCCGAGCCGCTCGACCTGCGCAGCCACCAAGCCCGCCACGCCGGTGTGGCTCACCATGACGCCCTTGGGGCGGCCGGTCGAGCCCGAGGTGTAGATCACGTAGGCCGGATGCCGGGCGTCGAGTGCGATCTCCGGATCGGTGTGCGGCCAGTCTCCGTCGGTGACGGTCGCCGGGTCGTCGATGACCACCGTGGGGCGGGCGTCGTCCAGCATGAACGCGATGCGCGGCTGCGGGTATGACGGGTCCACCGGCAGGTAGGCGGCCCCGGCCTTCAGTACGCCCAGGACTGCCACGACGGATTCCGTGGAGCGCGGCAGGGCCACCGCCACGATCTGTTCCGGGCCCACACCCCGCGCGATCAGGGCATGCGCGAAGCGGTTGGCCCGGGCGTTCAGCTGGGCGTACGTCAACTCGACAGCGCCGGCGACCAGCGCGACCGCGTCCGGCGTCGCCGCCACCTGCGCGGCGAGCATCTCCGGAAGGCTTGTGGTGGCAGCGCCGCTCTCGGCGGCAGGCAGCAGTTCGCAGCGCTCGTCGTCGGACAGCAGATCGATCCCGCCGATCGGCCGGTCCGGAGCGGCGGCGACCGCGGCCAGCAGCCTGGTCCACCGGGCGAAGAGGGTCTCCACCGTCGAGCGGTCGAACAGGTCGGCGCTGTACTCGACCCCACCGCTCAGTCCGGCCGGCGTGCCGTCGGACCCGTGCCGCTCCGCCAGGCCGAAGGTCAGGTCGAGCCGGGAGGTCCCGGTGGGCACGGCCATCCCGGTGGCGCTCAGGCCGGGCAGGTCGAAGTCGCCGCCCGGCGCGTTCTGCACGACCAGTCCGGTCTGGAACAGTGGGTGGTGGGACAGCGACCGGGAGGGGTTGAGGGCCTCCACGAGGTGCTCGAAGGGCACGTCCTGGTGTGCGTACGCGGACAGTGCCGTCTCCCGTACTCGTCCCAGCAGTTCGGCGAACGTGGGGTCACCGCTGGTGTCGGTGCGCAGCACCAGTGTGTTGACGAAGAACCCGACCAGGTCGTCCAGGGCTTCGTCGGTACGCCCCGCGATCGGGCTGCCGATCGGGATGTCCGTGCCGGCGCCCAGCCGCGTGTAGAGCGCAGCCAACGCAGCCTGGAGGACCATGAACAGACTGGTGCCGGTGCCCCGCGCCAACTCCACCAGAGCCGCATGCAGTTCGGCGTCGATCCGGACGTCCAGCAGGTCGCCGCGGTACGACATGGCGGCCGGACGCGGCCGGTCGACGGGCAGCTGCAGCTGGTCGGGCAGCCCGGCCAGCGCCTCGGTCCAGTAGGCGATCTGGCGCGCGAACACACTGTCCGCGTCGTGCTCGTCGCCGAGGATCTCGTGCTGCCACAGGGTGTAGTCGCCGTACGTCACCGGCAGCGGAGACCACTCGGGCGCCGCACCGCCCCGCCGGGCGGCGTAGGCCGCGGCGAGGTCGCGGGCCAGCGGGCCCATGGACCAGCCGTCGCCCGCGATGTGGTGCAGCACCAGCAGCAGTACGTGCTCCTGCGGCGCGCCCGCGAACAGCTCCGCCCGCAGCGGCAGTTCCGCCGTCAGGTCGAACTCCCGCACCGCCGCTTCGCGCAGCAGGGCCGGAACCTCCGCCTCGCCGACCGCGCGCACGGCCAGTGGGACGGCGATCTCGGCGGCGTCCAGCACCCGCTGGTGCGGAACGCCGGCAGTGTGGGGGAAGACCGTGCGCAGGGTCTCGTGTCGGGCCACCACGTCGGTGAGCGCGGCACTCAGCGCGGCCCGGTCGAGGTCGCCGGACAGCCGCAGCGCGAGCGGCATGTGATAGGTGGCGCTCGGCGTCCCGAACTGCTGGAGGAACCAGAGCCGGCGCTGCGCGAACGACAGCGGCATGGGCTCGCGGCGGGGCCGGGGCACCAGGGCCTGCCGTGCGGCGCCGGCGTCGTGCAGCCCGGCCGCGAGCCCGGCGGGCGTCGGTGTCCGGAACAGGCTGCGCAGTTCCACCTCGACACCGAGGGTCGCCCGGATCCGAGAGACCAGCCGGGTGGCGAGCAGGGAGTGCCCGCCCAGGTCGAAGAAGTCGTCGTCGACCCCGACCCGCGGCGCGCCCAGCACCTCGGCGAACAGCGCGCACAGGATCTGCTCCCGCGGCGTGCGCGGCGCACGGCTGCTCACGGCCGTCTCCGGCTCGGGCGCGGGCAGCGCCGCCCGGTCCAGCTTCCCGTTCGGCGTCAGCGGCAGCGCGTCCAGCAGCACGAACGCCGACGGGACCAGGTAGTCCGGCACGCGGTCGCTCAGGTACGTCGCCAACGTCGCGGCCGTCGCCCCGGTCTCGGCCGTGGGCACCACGTACGCGACGATCCGGGTCTCGCCCGGCCGGTCTGCCCGGGCGAGCACCGCGACCTGGGCGACACCCGGGTGCGCGGCCAGCTCGGCCTCGATCTCGCCCGGCTCGATCCGGAACCCGCGGACCTTCACCTGGTGGTCCGCCCGGCCCCCGAACTCCAGCTCGCCGTCGGCGCGCCAGCGGACCAGATCACCGGTGCGGTACATCCGCGCGCCGACCGGACCGTACGGGTTGGCGACGAACCGCGTCGCGGTGAGCCCAGGCTGGTTCAGGTAGCCGCGGGCGAGTCCCGCCCCGGCCAGGTACAACTCGCCCATGACACCGGGGGCGACCGGCCGCAGCCCCGAATCCAGCACGTACACCTGGCAGTTGGCGATGGGGCGGCCGATCGGCACCGGCGTCGGGCAGTCGGCGGGGTCGCCCGGCAGCGAGTAGGCGGTGATCACGTGGGTTTCGGCGGGGCCGTAGTGGTTGAGCAGCACCCGGCCGGGCCGCCGGGCCTGGAAGCGTCGTACGGTGCCGCCGAGGCGCATCGCCTCGCCGGCCTGCGCGATCAGCCGCAGGTCCGGCAGCTCCAGGCCGGCCTCCTCGGCGGCCTCGGCCAGCGCCTCGACCACCAGATTGGGCGCGAAGAGCTCCTCGACCGCGTGCCGGTCCAGCCATCGGGCGAACAGTTCGGCGCTGCGGCGCTGTTCCTCGGTCGGCACCACGAGGGTCTTGCCGTACAGCAGCGCGGAGAGCATCTCCTGCACCGAGACGTCGAAGCTGATCGCGGTGAACTGCGCGGTGCGCGTGCCGGGTTCGCCACCGACGGACCGGTGATGCCATGCCAGCAGGTTCAGCAGCCCGGCGGCGGGCATCACCACGGCCTTGGGCCGGCCGGTGGACCCCGAGGTGTAGATGACGTAGGCCGGATGACGTGGGTCCACGGCGACGGCCGGATCGTGCTCCGGCAGGTCCCCGTCCGGTGTGACGGCCGCGAGATCGTCGAGCACCACGGCCGGTCGCGCGTCCTGAAGCATGTACGCGATACGGGCGGCCGGGTAGTCCGGGTCGACGGGCAAGTAGGCCGCGCCCGTCTTGAGGACCGCGAGGACGGCGACCACCAGCTCCGCGGAGCGGGGCAGCCGCAGGGCGACGACCTGCTCAGGACCGACCCCGCGCGCGATGAGCGCGTGCGCCAGGCGGTTGGCCCTGCGGTTCAGCTCGCGGTAGGTCAGTGAGGTGCCCTCGAACACCACCGCCGGGGCCTGCGGGGTCGCCCGTACCCGGTCCTCGAACAGGGACGGCAGACCGGCGACGGGAGCCGGGAAGGCGGTGTCGTTGCGCACGACCAGCAGATCGTGGTGCTCCTCGGTGGCGAGGACGTCGATCCGGCTCAGCGGCCGGTCCGGGTCGGCGACCACCGACGCCAGCAGGCGCAGCCACCGGGCGAGAAGCGCCTCCACCGTGGCGTGGTCGAACAGGTCGGTGCTGTACTCGACCCGCCCGACGATGCCCTCGGCCGGCCCGCCGGTGCCGCCGCGCTCCAGCAGGTGGATGGAGAGGTCGAACATCGCCGTGGGCGTCCGCACCAGTACGGTCTCGGCGCTCAGGCCGGGCAGGGCGAACTCGGTGCGGGGTACGTTCTGCAGCGCGAGCAGTACCTGGAACAGGGGCTGACGGGCGAGCGACCGGGTCGGGTTGAGGGCCTCGACGAGGTGCTCGAACGGCAGGTCCTGGTGCGCGTACGCGGCCAGCGCGTTCTCCCGGACCCGGCCGAGGAGATCGGCGAAGGTCGGGTCGCCCGAGGTGTCGGTGCGCAGCACCAGGGTGTTGACGAAGAATCCGACGAGGTCGTCCAGGGCGTGATCGGTCCGGCCGGCGATCAGGCTGCCGACCGGGATGTCCGTTCCCGCGCCGAGCTTGTCCAGCAGCGCCGCCAGCGCGGCCTGCAACACCATGTAGGCGCTGGCCCCGTGCTCCCGGCCCAGGCGGACCAGCCCGGCGTGCAGCTCGGCGTCCAGCTCGACCGCGAGGTGGCCGCCGCCGTGGGAGGGAACGGAGGGGCGATGGCGGTCGGCGGGAAGCCGGATCTGTTCCGGCAGATCGGCCAACTGCCTGGTCCAGTAGGCCGTCTGGCGGGCGGACAGGCTGTCCCGGTCCGCCGCGTCGCCGAGCAGCCGCTGCTGCCACAGCGTGTAGTCGGCGTACTGCACCGGCAGCGGCGCCCACTGCGGTTCCTCGCCCCGGCCGCGCGCCGCGTAGGCGGTGGCCAGGTCGGTCGACAACGGGCCCAGCGACCAGCCGTCACCGGCGATGTGGTGGACCACCACCAACAGCACGTGCTCGTCCGGTGCCGTCTCGAACAGCTCGGCGCGCAGCGGTGGTTCGGCGGCGAGGTCGAATCCGCGCGCCGCGGCCGCCACCAGCAGCTCCGGCAGGTCCGTCTCGTCGGCCCCGGTGACCGGCAGCTGCGGCCGGGCCGTTTGCGCGTCCAGCACGTTCTGGTACGGCACCCCGTCCACCTGGGGACAGACCGTGCGCAGGCTCTCGTGCCGTCCTACGACGTCGGCCAGCGCCTCCTCCAGGGCCACCCGGTCCAGCGGTCCGGAGAGCCGCCACGCCAGCGGCATGTTGTAGGTCGCTCCGGCGCCCTCCAGCTGATGCAGGAACCACAGCCGACGCTGGGCGGACGACAGCGGTACCCGCTCGGGCCGCTCCGCCCGGCCCAGGGCGAGCCGTGCCTGACCGGCCACGCGCAGTCCGGCGGCCAGACCGGCCACCGTCGGCGTCTCGAACAGGCTGCGCAGTTCCAGTTCCACGCCCAGGGTCGTGCGCACCCGGGCCACCAGGCGGGTCGCCAGCAGCGAGTGCCCGCCGAGCTCGAAGAAGTCGTCGTCGACCCCGACCCGGGCCACGCCCAGCACCTGCGCGAACAGTTCGGCGAGGACATGTTCCTGCGGTGTGCGCGGGGCCCGGCCCGCACGTGACGCGGTGTACTCGGGCTCGGGCAGGGCACGTCGGTCCAGCTTGCCGTTGGCGGTCAGCGGCAGGCTCTCCAGGGCCACGATCGCGGTCGGCACCATGTACTCGGGCAGTCGCTCACGCAAGTGCGCGCGCAGCGCGTCCGGCTGGAGTTCCGCCCCGGTGACGGGCACCGGGTAGGCGACCAGGCGTCGGTCCTCCGTCCGATCCTGCCGGACGATGACGGCGGCCCGGGCGACCTGCGGATGTTCCGCCAATGCCGCCTCGATCTCGCCGAGTTCGATCCGGAATCCGCGGACCTTGACCTGGTCGTCGGTACGGCCGAGGAACTCCAGGTTCCCGTCCGAGTTCCATCGCACCAGGTCGCCGGTGCTGTACATCCTCGTGCCGGCCGACCCGAACGGATCCGCCACGAACCGTTCCGCGGTCAGCCCCGGCCGGTTCAGGTAACCACGCGCCAGCCCTGCACCGGCGATGTACAGCTCGCCCGGCACACCCATGGCCACCGGCTGCAGTGTGCCGTCCAGCACATGCACCCGGACACCCCCGAGCGGCCGGCCGATCACCGGGCGCAAGCTCGACTCGAGCGGCGCGACGACCGCGTCCACCGTGGCCTCGGACGGGCCGTAGTAGTTCAGGCAGGACACCCCGTCGACTGCCCTCAGCCGCTCCCACAGCTGGTCCGGAACAGCCTCCCCACCCATCGAGACCACCGCCGGACGCCGCTGTGGGTCGTCCAAGAGCCCCCGCTCGACGAGGACTTGCAGGTAGGACGGGGTGGCGTTGACATAGTCCAGCTCGGCGCGCGCAGCGTAATCGACGAAGGCGTCCGGGTCGGACCAGGTCGCCTCGTCCAGGACGTGCAGCTCGTGGCCCGCGTACAGGCAGGACATCTGATCGCAGGAGGCGTCGAACGACACCGACGTGGTCAGCCCCACCCGCAGCCGCTCCTTCGTCCGCTGGGGGAACAGCAGCGGACGCTGGCCGGCGAACAGGTTGAGCAGGCCGCCGTGCGTCGAGACCACGCCCTTGGGCCGTCCGGTGGAGCCCGAGGTGTAGATGACGTAGGCCGGATGCTCCGGGGCGACGGCCACTTGCGGATCCGTCGCCGGGAGCCCGGCCATCGTCGCCGCGGTCTTCGGGTCGTCGACCACCAGCCGGTCGGCCGGACCGGTCTCGGCCAGCCGCTCGCGGGTGCGGGTGTCGGTGACCACCAGGACCGGCCGGGCGTCGTCGAGCATGTACCCGATCCGTGCGGCCGGGTACTCCGGGTCGACCGGGAGATACGCCGCGCCGGTCTTCAGCACGGCGAGGATGGCCACCACCAGCTCGGCCGACCTCGGCAGGGCCACCGCCACCAGCCGCTCCGGCCCCGCGCCCCGCGCGATCAGCGCATACGCCAACCGGTTCGCCCGCGCGTCCAGCTCCGCATACGTCAGCGACGCGTCCGGCCCCACCACCGCGATCGCGTCCGGAATCGCACACACCTGCGCCCGGAACAGCTCCGGCAGACTCGCGGCGGGGGCTTGGACCACCGGACCGGTACCCAGCGCCGTCAGCTCACCGCGCTCCTCGGCGGTGAGCAGGCCGAACCGGCTGAGCCGCCGCTGCGGGTCGGCGGTCACAGCACGGAGCAGCCGGACCCACCGCCCGATCATCGTCTCGACGGTGGCCGGGTCGTACAGGTCGCTGGTGTACTCGACCAGCCCGTCGATCCCCTCCGGGGTGCCGTCCTGCGCGTGCCGCTCGGACATCGTGAAGATCAGGTCGAGCTTGGCGGTCGCCGCCGTCAACGGCATGCCGCCGACGCGCAGCCCCGGCGGGGCGAAGTCGGCCCGGGGCACGTTCTGCAGCACCAGCATGACCTGGAAGAGAGGGTGGTGCGCCAGGGACCGCACCGGGTTGAGGGCTTCGACCAGGTACTCGAACGGCAGGTCCTGGTGGGCGTACCCGGCCAGCGAGGTGTCCCGCACCCGGCCCAGCAGCTCGGCGAACGTCGGGTCGCCCGAGGTGTCCGTACGGAACACCAGGGTGTTGACGAAGTAGCCGACCAGCTCGTCCAGTGCCTGGTCGGTCCGGCCGGCGACCGGGCTGCCGACCGGGATGTCGTCGCCCGCACCGAGCTTGCTCAGCAGCGCCGCCAGTCCGGCCTGAAGCACCATGAACAGACTGGTCCCGTGTGCACGGGCGAGCTCGCGCAGACCACGGTGCAGCTCCGCGTCCAGCCCGGCGCGCACGAGGCCGCCCCGGTGCGAGGCGACCGCCGGTCGGGGCCGGTCGGCGGGCAGCTGGAGCTGCTCCGGCAGATCGGCCAACTGCCGGGTCCAGTAGGCCGCCTGGCGGGCGGACAGGCTGACCCGGTCGGTGGCGTCGCCGAGCAGCTCGTGCTGCCACAGGGTGTAGTCGGCGTACTGGACCGGCAGCTCCGCCCACTGCGGCTCCTCGCCGCGGCAGCGCGCCGCGTAGGCGGCGGTCAAGTCCCGCGTCAGCGGTCCCAGCGACCAGCCGTCACCCGCGATGTGGTGGAGCACCACCTGCAGCACATGCTCGTCCGGCGCCAGCTCGAACAGCGCGACCCGCAGCGGCAGATCGACCGCCAGGTCGAACGGACAGGCCTTCGCGGTCGCCAGCAAGCCCGCCAGCCCGGCCTCGGTGGTTCGGCTCACCTTCAGCAGTGGACCGCCCGACTCGACGCCCAGCACCTGCTGGTACGGCACCCCGTCGACCGCCGGGAAGACGGTACGCAGGCTCTCGTGCCGGGCCGTCACGTCCGCCAGGGCGGATTCCAGGGCCCGCCGGTCCAGGTTCCCGGACAGCCGCCAGGCCAGGGCGATGTGGTAGTTCGCGCCCGCGCCCTCCAGCTGGTGCAGGAACCAGAGTCGCCGCTGCGCGAACGACAACGGGATCCGCTCGGGACGCCGCCGGGGCACCAGCGCCGACTGCGCCCGGCGGACACCCGCACCCGTCAGGGCGGAGGCCACGCCGGCCGGGGTCGGGGTCTCGAACAGGGTGCGCAGCTCAAGCTCCACGCCCAGCGTCGCGCGGACCCGGGCGGCCAGGCGGGTCGCCAGCAGCGAGTGCCCGCCCAGGTCGAAGAAGCTGTCCTCGACACCGGCCTCGGCCACCCCGAGGACCTCGGCGAACAGCTCGCACAGGATCTGCTCCTGCGGCGTACGCGGCGCGCGGCCGGTGTTCGTCGGAGCGAGGTCGGGTGCGGGCAGCGCACGTCGGTCCAGCTTGCCGTTGGCGGTCAGTGGCAGGCTCTCCAGGGTGACGAACGCGGCCGGCACCATGTGCTCCGGCAGCCGCTCCCGCAGCTGCTCACGCAGTTCGGCCGAGCGCGGGACGGCACCCGGGGCGGGCACCAGATACGCGACCAGCCGGGTGTCGTCGGCCCGGTCCTGCCGCGCCAGGACGGCGACCTGGGCGACGCCGGGGTGTGCGGCCAGCGCCGCCTCGATCTCGCCGGGTTCGATCCGGAAGCCGCGGACCTTCACCTGGTCGTCGGCCCGGCCCACGAACCGCAGGCTGCCGTCGGCGCACCGGCGCACGACGTCGCCACTGCGGTACATCCGTGCACCGGCCGGCCCGAACGGGTCGGCCACGAAGCGCCCGGCGGTCAGACCGGGCCGGTTCAGGTAGCCGCGTGCCAGCCCGGCCCCCGCGACGTACAGCTCGCCGGACACCCCCGGGGGCACCGGCCGCAGGTGGGCGTCGAGCACGTACGTGCGCAAGTCGGGGATGGCCGAGCCGATGTGGCCGGCGGCGGTCGCGGACCGGTCGAGCGCGGAGTACGTCACGTGCACGGTGGTCTCGGTGATGCCGTACATGTTGACCAGCCGGGGCGCGTCCTCCGGGTGTCGCTCGAACCAGCTCGCCAGCCGGGCGTGCTCCAGCGCCTCGCCGCCGAACACCACGGTGCGCAGGGCGGACAGCTCGCGCCCGGGGGCGTCCCGGTCGGCCTGCATCAACTGGTAGAAGGCGGACGGCGTCTGGTTGAGCACCGTCACCCGCTCACGGGCGAGGAGGTCCAGGAACCGGTGGGGCGAGCGGCTGGTCTCCTGGTCCACGACCACCAGACGGCCCCCGTGCAGCAGCGGGCCCCACAGCTCCCACACCGAGAAGTCGAAGGCGTAGGAGTGGAAGAGGGTCCAGACGTCCCCGGCGGAGAAGCCGAACAGCTCCTGGGTGGTGCCGAACAGCCGCACCACGTTCCGGTGCGGGACCACGACGCCCTTGGGGGCGCCGGTGGATCCCGAGGTGTAGATGACGTACGCGGGGTGGTCGGGACGGAGAGGGACCTCAGGGTCGGTGTCCGGCAGTCCGTCCAGGTCGACGACGTCCAGCATTAGCCGGTCCACCTGGTCCGTGCCCGGCAGTTCGCCGATCCGGCCCGTCGTCACGAGGAGCGACGGCCGGGCGTCCTGAAGCAGGTGGGCGATCCGGGCGGCGGGGTACTGCGGGTCCACCGGAACGTAGGCGCCGCCCGCCTTGAGGACCGCGAGGACCGCCACCACCAGCTCGGCCGAGCGTGGCAGGGCCAACGCCACCAACTGCTCCGGCCCCACGCCCCGGGCGATGAGAGCGTGCGCAAGCCGGTTGGCCCGGACGTTCAACTCGTCGTACGTCAGCGTGACTTCGCCGCTCACCACGGCGACCGCCGATGGGTTCGCCCGTACCCGCCGCTCGAAGAGCGCGGTGATACTGCTCTGCGGCGACTCCTCGCTCCGGTCGGCGACGGCCGGCAGCAAGGCGCGGAACTCGTCGGCGGACAGCACGTCCACCTGGCCGATCCGCCGGGCAGGGTCGGCCACCACGGCGCGGAGCAGCCGCAGCCAGCGGTCGACGATCCCCTCCACGGTGGTCATGTCGAACAGGTCGGTGCTGTACTCCACCAGCACCGACAGCCCGTCCGCGCCGGGCTGTTCGGTCACCATGAACGTCAGGTCGCACTTGGCCGTCCCGGTGGGGACCAGATCGGTCGCCACGCGCAGCCGCGGCAGGTCGAACGTGCCGAGCGGCGCGTTCTGCAACACGAGCATGGTCTGGAAGAGGGGATGGTGTGCCAGCGACCGGGTCGGGTTCAGCGCCTCTACGAGATGCTCGAACGGCACATCCTGATGCGCGTACGCGGCCAGCGCGTCGGCGCGCACCCGGGCCAGCAGCTCGGTGAACGACGGGTCGCCCGACAGGTCGGAGCGCAGCACCAGGGTGTTGACGAAGAAGCCGACCAGGTCGTCCAGGGCTTCGTCGGTGCGTCCGGCGATCGGCGTGCCTACGGGTACGTCGGTGCCCGCGCCGAGTTTGCCCAGCAGGGCGGCCAGCCCGGCCTGGAGCACCATGAAGAGGCTGGCCCCGCCGTCACGGGCGAGCGCGCGCAGGCCCTGGTGCAGCTCGGCGTCGATCCGCACCGGCAGATGGGCGCCCCGGTGGGACATGGCCGCCGGCCGGGGCCGGTCGAAGGGCAGCTCGACCTGCTCGGGCAGGTCCGCCAGCTGCTGCCTCCAGTAGGCCAGTTGACCGCTCAGCAGGCTGTCCGGGTCGGAGCCTTCGCCGAGCAGTTCCCGCTGCCAGAGGGCGTAGTCGGCGTACTGGACCGGCAGCGGCGACCACTCCGGCTTCGCCCCTTCGCAGCGGGCCGCATAGGCGGTCGTCAGGTCCCGCGCGAGGGGACCCGTCGACCAGCCGTCGCCGGCGATGTGATGCACCACCAGCAGCAGCACGTGCTCGTCGGCGTCCAGCCGGAACAGCTCGGCGTGCAGCGGCGGCTCCTGGGAGAGCTCGAAACCGTGCCGGGCCGCCTCCGCCAGCCGATCCGGCAGATCGTGCTCGCGGACCTCGGTCACCCGCAGCCGCGGCCGTGCCGCGTCGAGGTCCAGCACCCGCTGGCACGGCACGCCGTCGACCGTCGGGAAGACGGTGCGCAGGCTCTCGTGCCGCTCGACCACGTCCGCCAGGGCGGCCTCCAGGGCCCGCTGGTCCAGGTCTCCGGACAGCCGCAGCGCCAGCGGGATGTTGTACGTGGCGCTCGCGCCCTCCAAGCGGTGCAGGAACCACAGTCGGCGCTGCGCGAAGGACAGCGGGGCGGCCTCGGGCCGCTCGCGCCGTCCCAGTGCGGGCCGCGTCCGGCCCGCGACGTCCACCGCCGCCGCCAGTTCCGCCACCGTCGGCGCGTCGAACAGGTCGGCAAGGCTCAGCTCCACGCCGAGCACCGACCGTGCCCGGGCGACCAGCCGGGTGGCCAGCAGCGAGTGCCCGCCGAGGTCGAAGAAGCTGTCGTCAAGACCGGCCTCGGCCACCCCGAGCACCTCGGTGAACAGCCCGGCCAGCAGGTGCTCGGTCGCGGTGCGCGGAACACGGCCCGGGGCGACCGCGGTCTGCTCGGGCGACGGAAGGGCCCGTCGGTCGAGCTTCCGGTTCGGTGTCAGCGGCAGTGCGTCCAGCAGCACGAACGCCGACGGCACCATGTACTCCGGCAGCCGCCCGCGCAGGTGCTCGCGCAGCGCGGGCACGGCCACCGTGGTACCGGGCACCGGCACGAAGTAGGCGACCAGCCGGGGCTCTTCTTCGGAACGCACCACAACTGCGCCCTGCACGACCTGCGGGTGCTCCGCGAGCACGGCCTCGATCTCGCCGAGTTCGATGCGGAATCCCCGGACCTTGACCTGGTCGTCGGTACGGCCGAGGAATTCCAGGTTCCCCTCGGAGTCCCACCGCACCAGGTCACCCGTGCGGTACATCCGCGAGCCGGCCGGCCCGAACGGGTCGGCCACGAAACGCCCGGCGGTCAGCCCCTGCCGGTTCAGGTAGCCCCGTGCCAGGCCTGCGCCCGCGATGTACAGCTCACCCGCCACACCCGCGGGCATCTGCCGCAACGCGCCGTCCAGCACGTACAGCCGGGTGTTGCCGACCGGCCTGCCGATCACCGGGCGCGGGCTCGACTCCAGGGGCGCGACGGCCGAGTTCACCGTGCACTCGGACGGCCCGTAGAAGTTCAGACAGGTCACCCCGGCGGCCGCCCGCAGCCGCTCCCACAGCTGCTCCGGGACGGCCTCGCCGCCCGCCGCGACCATCGCGGGACGCCACTGGGGGTCGTCCAGCAGTCCTCGCTCCACCAGAACCTGGAGATACGACGGGGTGGCCTCGATGAAGTCGAGGCGGCAGCGCCTGGCGTAGTCGACGAAGGCGTCCGGGTCGGCCCAGGTCGTGTGCTCCAGGACGTGCAGCTCATGGCCCGAGAACAGGCAGAGCAGCTGGTTCCAGGATGCGTCGAACGAGACGGACGTGGTGAGTGCCGCACGGAGTCGGCGCCGTTGCGCGAGCAGGGGCGGGAACAGCGCCTGCTGTTGGTCGGCGAACAGGTTGAGCAGGCCGCCGTGCGTCGACACCACGCCCTTGGGGCGCCCGGTGGAGCCGGAGGTGTAGATGACGTAGGCCGGATGCGCCGGGTCGACGGCCATCTCCGGATCCGCTGCCGGGCAGCTCGCCAACGTTGTCGCCGTCTCCGGGGCGTCGATCACCAGCAGTTCGGCGGGACCGGCCTCGGGCAGCCGGTCCTGGGTACGAGCGTCGGTCACCACCAGAACCGGCCGGGCGTCGTCGAGCATGTACCCGATCCGGGCGGCCGGGTACTCCGGATCGACCGGGACGTGGACAGCCCCGGCCTTCAGCACGGCGAGGATCGCCACCACCAGTTCCGCCGAGCGCGGCAGGGCCACCGCCACCGGCCGCTCCGATCCGGCCCCGCGGGCGATCAGGGCGTGTGCCAGCCGGTTCGCCCGAGCATTCAGCTCCGCGTAGGTCAGGGACGCGTCCGGCCCCACCACCGCGAGCGCCTCCGGCGTCGCCCGCACCTGAGCGCGGAACACCTCCGGCAGGCTCTCGGCGGGTGCCTGGGTCACCGGGCCGGCTCCCAGCGCCAGCAGCGCACGCTCCTCGTCCGCGGTGAGCAGGCCGATCCGGCCGACCGGCTCCCGCGGGGCGCAGTGCGCGACGGTGTCCAGCAGTGCGATCAACCGCCCTTGGTGGACGGCGAGTTCGTCGGCGCTCCAGGTCTGGGGCGCACCCTTGAGTTCGACCCGGAGTTCGCTGTCTCCGCGGCAGCCCGTGATCCACAGGGACAGCCCGGTGGTCGGCTCCGGGAGAAGGTAGTGCAGCGTGGCGGGATGCCCGGCGAAGCTCGGCGCGGAGTCGAAGACCAGGATGTTGACGACGAGCGGGAACGCCGCCCCGGGGGAACCGGGAACACCGAGGTCCCGGAACACGTCCTCACCGCGGTAGCGCTGGTGCGCCAGTGCCGCGTCGACTTCCCCTGCCACCTCCGTGACGAGGTCGTGCCACCGCATCTCCGGTCGCACCCGAAGGCACAGGGGCACCACGTTCGACACCGCACCGGGCGACGACATCAGGGCGCGTTCGGCCCCCTCGCGTCCGGTGACGGGAAGCCCGATGAGAACGTCCCGGTCCCCGGTGATTCGGTGCGCGTAGAGAGCCGCCGCCGCGATCAGCGGGCGGGACCAGTGGGCTTCGGTCTCCGCTGCCGCCGCTCGCAGTGCATCCACGCGCAGTGCCGCCGGTTCCACCGCGGATCGTGGACCGCTCCCGCCATGCGAAGCCCGGCCGATGAACTGAGTGGGTTCCGGCCGGTCGGCGAGCTGCTCCGTCCAGTACGACCGATCGGAGGCGAACTGCCCCGACGCGCGGTAGTCGGCGTCACTGCGGAGCAGCTCGTCCAACGAACGGAGCGGCGACGGTGGAACCGCGCCGCCCGCGGCCAGCGCCGTGTACATCCGCGTGACCCGGCGGCGGACGAGGGAGAGGCCGAACCCGTCCATCACCAGGTGGTGGTAGTTCTGGTACAGGAGGTGGTGCGTCGGCGAGAGGCTGATCAGCGCGAGGCTGAAGAGCGGATCGCGGGCGAGGTCCAGCGGACGCATCCGGTCCCGGGCCATCCATGCCAGGGCCGCCGCCCGGGGGGTGGGCTCCGAGCTCAGGTCGAGCAGGGTCGGTTCCCAGTCCCATGCCGCTCGGACGATCTGGCGCGGCTCCTGCCCGTCGTGGACGAAGGTCACCTGCAGGGCGTCGATCTCGTCGACGACCCGGCGCAGCGCGGTCTCGACGAGGTCGGCGTCCACCGGGCCGTGGACCTCGAGGTATTCGCCGATGCGGTAGGTGTCGAGCGCTGTCTGCGCGCGCTGTTCGGCGAGCCAGATCTCACGCTGGGCCGCCGTCAGGGGAAGGGAGTCGCCGTCGCGACGGGACATGGGGGAACCTCCAGGAGTATGGGCAGGCGTGTGCGCGGGCGCGCCGAGACGCGCCGACCGCGGTGATGTCACGCGGTGGGCGGTCGGACGGCGCCGTGGGCGCGGTCAGGCGGCGAGTTCTCCGGCCTGGAGCTGCCAGAGGGATGCGTAGAGTCCTTGCCGGGCGAGGAGTTCGTCGTGGGTGCCCTGCTCGGCGACGACGCCGCCCTTGTCCATGACGTAGATCCGGTCGGCGTGGCGGATGGTGGAGAGCCGGTGGGCGATGACGACCATCGTCCGGTCGGCGGCGAAGACGCGGAGTGTGCGCTGGATGGCGGCCTCGGTCTCGTTGTCCACGGCGGAGGTGGCTTCGTCGAGGATCACCACCGGCGCGTTCTTGAGGATGGCGCGCGCCAGTGCGATCCGCTGCCTCTGGCCGCCCGACAGAGCGGCGCCGCGTTCGCCGATCAGCGTGTCGTAGCCGTCCGGCAGCGTCGCGACGAAGGTGTGGGCCTCGGCCATCGTGGCTGCCTCGACCACGGCCTCGTCCGAGGCGTCGAAGCTGCCGTAGCGGATGTTGTCGGCAATGGTGCCGTCGAAGAGGAAGGGGTCCTGCGCGACGAACCCGATCGCGTGGCGCAGGTCGTGCCGCGGCAGGTCACGTACGTTCCGCCCGTCGAGCAGCACGCTGCCGAACTCCGCGTCCTGGAAGCGCATCAGCAGTTTGGCGATGGTCGTCTTGCCGGAGCCGGTGGCGCCGACGAGGGCGGTCACCTGCCGGGCGGGGATGGTGAGCGAGAGGCTTTCCAGCACCGGGGGCCGGCCGGGGTAGGCGAAGGTCACGTCGTCGAGGACGATCTCGCCCTGCACCTTCTCGACCTCGAGCGGTTCACCGTTGCCGGTTGTCTCGACGGGCAGGGTCCGCAGCCGCTGGACCCGGTCGTGGGCGGCGAGGGTGCGCTGGTACTGGTCGACGATTCCGCCGAGCCGGTTCATCCGCATCAGCACCATCTGAGGCAGTCCGATCAGCGGGCTGAACACCTCGAACGGCAGGCTGCCGTTGAGCACCGACCGGCCGCCGATCAGCAGGGTGCCGGCCATCGAGCTGGTGGTGCAGACCCGGACGATCTCGGCGTGGCGGATCGTGCTCCGGTCGGTCTGCCGGCCGCTCTCCTGCGCCTGTCCGCTCAGCCGGTCGATGCGCTCGGCCTCGTAGTCCTCGGTGCAGAAGCTCTTGACGGTGGCGCCGGCCTCCAGCGTGTTCACCAACTGGCTGTGCAGCTGGGCGCGGTGCTCGCCGGAGACGGCGTAGTCGGCCGCGACCTTGTCCTGGTAGTGGAACGACAGCCAGGCGATGACCGGGATGGGCAGGAACGCGATCCAGGCGATCTGCGGCGCCAGCAACAGGAACAGCGGCACCAGGAGGACCAGGCTGGTGCCCAGTTGCAGCAGGTCGTTCGCCGAGGTGGCGAAGAAGGCCCCCAGCTGGCGGACGTCGTCGGTGAGCGCGCCGGCGATCCGGGTGGTCCGCTCGCCCTCCAGGTGCCGCAGTTCGAGGTGCTGCACATGGGCGTACGTCCGGTTGCGCCAGTCGTGCTCGATGTCCTGGCCGAGCCCGCGCCACTGGAGGTTCGAGGAGTACGACAGGCCCGCCACGGCGGTGCAGGCGGCGGCCACCAGCCCTGCCAGGCACCAGAGTTGAGCGGACGCGGTGGTCAGGCCGAGGGTGACCAGCGGCGCGGCCTCGCCCTTGATGAGCACCAGCGCGGTCCAGCCGAGGAAGGTGCCGAGCGCCATCTCCGAGATCTGGCAGGCGACCGACAGCGCGGAGGCTCGGTACAGGCGCCGGCGGTGCGGTCCGACGATCTCCAGCAGGGGGTGTCGCTCGGCTCCGCTTGCGGGCAGGTCCCGGCCGGCGTCGACCGTGCTGCGCCAGGCTTTGCGGACAACGGCCGCGGTCGCCACCGTCACTCCGCCCAGCGCCACCAGTTGCCTGCTCAGCGCCGACCCGCGGATCAGGGCGATGCCGGCCGCCACGCCACTCCCGACGGCGAGCACGGGGCGCAGAACTCCGCGATCCGCAGGCCTGGCCGGTTCGGCGGCGAGCTGTGCCGGGGCCGGACGCCCCGCTCCGGCCGAGCCCTCCACGACCAGGGTGACTGCCCTGCGGACGAGCTGACCGACGTCCGTGGCTTTCACCCGCGCGTCGTGCCGGACGAGGAGCCCGCCGGTGATCGGGCTGGCCTGCGCCTCGGTGATCCCGGGAAGTCGGCGCAGGGCCGCGGCGAGCACTTCGGCCGCCTGGGGCCGTCCGAGAAGCAGCTTGACGTCCCAGCGCTGGCGGCCCGGAATGACCGAACGCGGGCGCACGTCCAAATCCACGGAGCGATATTCGGCCGCGGCACCCAGCAGAGATGGCATGTGAACGATCACCTGTTTGTGGAGGTCGCAAAAAACGTCACGAGCACGACGGATTAATGCAACGGAGTGGAAAGTCTGGGAAAGCGATGCGGGTGACGAGTCCGCGGCCGAGCGTCATTCGAGCGTATTTATCCGAGCCCGACCGAAATATTGGTCCGGTTGGCGGTCAGGGCCTCTGGACAAACCGTTCAGTGCGCCTTGCCGGTGCTGGTTCCGCTGCTGGTTCCGCTGCCGGTGCTGCTGCCGGTTCCGGTGGTCGCGCGGATCCGCGGAGCCCTCGGCTCGCCCTCGACCCGGGCGGCGGCCCCGTCCTTCGCTCCGCTCGGGGCGGCGTTCTTGGCGGGCTGCCGGCCGTCGCCCGAAGGGGGTTCGACGTCACCGGCAGCGATCTGCGCCGCCATCATCTCGGCGGCCACCTCGGCCGCAAGGTCGTGGATGTTCTCTCCGGCCTCCAGGGTCGCCTTCCTCACCTCAAGGGCGAGACCGACGGACGTCTTGACGACGCCGCGCACCAGCGGCTTGAGGAGACGCTTGGCCAGTGGCGCAGCGATGAGGCCGATCAGGAAGGGCGGTACTACGGGCGGCATGATGCTCCCTGCTTTTCAGGTATGCGTATGACGGGGATCCCAAACACTGCGAAGGCCGAAGAGCCACGCAGCCGAGCGGACGGGATCCCGATTTCAGAATTGCGATTTCCCTGCCGGGTCGAGTTCCCCCGATCGATGGGTCCAGCAGTCGCTCTTCCGTCACCGTAGTCGAGCCGTGTCCGTCTAGACCAAATCGTCTAGGGCGATTTCACTCATGTGAGTGCTCCTTGATCTTCCCGGGGACATGGATTGCGTACCCAAACTCACCGAGCGATCCAATGGACTGATTTTCCTATGTATTGAAAACTGTCGTGTTTGCACGCCATCCGCCGGACCCGCACCCGGCGAGAAGGTCGGCCGGATGCCCGGTGCGCCCCGGCCCTCCGACCCGCGGACCGACCACGACCGCGCGATGGATGACGGCGCACCGAGCTTCGCCGTCAGGTCGCGTCGGCGGACTCCGTGACGAGGCCCCGGAGGAAGGTGGCGATGGATGCCTCGAAGGCCTCGGCGAAGGCCGGGTGCATGAACGCCAGGCTCGAGTCGGCCTGGAAGGCGGCGAGCAGTGGGGGAGCGGGACGGCTGCGGGTCCACAGGGCGCCGACGAGGATGATGACCATGTGCGCGGCGCGGAGCGCCCGCTCGTCGTCGAGTTCGGGGAGCAGATCGCGGAGCCGCGCGGCGAGCCAGCGGATGCCGTCACGTGAGGACCGCTTGTACCTGGTCGCGACGTCGACGGAGATGTTGTGCTCCAGGATCACATGTTGCACGCTCAGCAACTCGCACAGCATGGGGCGGGCGGCGAACGTGGCGGCCAGCCGCGCCGCGACCTGGCGCGCTCTCGCTGCGACCGGTGCGGACGGGTCGACCCACTCGGGGAACGTCTCGGCGGTCTCGGCCCGGTAGCGGGCGGCCTCCTCGGAGAGCAGGTCGAGCAGCACCGCCTCGCGTGACTCGAAGTAGAGGGTCACGGCGGACTTCGACAGCCCGACCCGCCGGCTGAGTTCGTTGAGGCTCACCGCCGCGACCGGCATCTCGTCCAGCATGCCGGCCGCGGTGTGCAGGATGCTCTGCCGCCGTACCGCGCGCTGCTCCTCGCTGCGTGCCCGATGGAAGGTTGCCACCCCACGAGGATAGTCGACCGCCGGTCCATTGACTGTGGACCGGCGGTACATTAATTTCAATGTACCGCCGGTCCGCTATTAGCGATCGAGCGGGTCATGACATCGTCGAGCGAAGGAAGGGACACGCCATGAAGGCCACGGAGGCTGTCGACTGGGTCGACCCGGCCCGATGGCGGGCCACGCCGGCGGCAGAGCGGCTGAGGCTGCTTCGCCTGGTCCAGGCAAATATCGACCGGCACTTGGACGAACTGGTGGCGGCGGACTGCCACGCGAAGGGCATCGACCCCGCGAACCCGGCCGACGCCCACCAGGTCGGGACCAGCATGCAGCGCGTCCTGGTGCCGCTGCCCTCGAACGTCGCGGCCGCCATCGACCTGTACGAGGGCCTGGTCCGCGGACGCCCGCTCCAACCGCTCGCGGTCACCCCCGCCGGGGACGGCCGCTTCGACGTCCGGGTCTCCCCGCGCGGGAAGGACCGCCTGCTCAACGGCGACCGGACCGATGTGCTGCGCGTCGTCGGCGAGCCGCGCAGGGTGGACCCCTACGCGAAGCCCGGCGGCATCGTGGCCGTGCTCGGGGCGGGGAACGTCGCGTCGTCGTTCGAGATGATCCGAGCCCTCTTCGTCGACGGCTACGTGGTCGTCCACAAGCCCCACCCCCTCAACGAGGGCGCCGACCGGGTGTGGGAGAAGGTCCTGCAACCGCTCGTCGACGTCCACGCCGCCGCCTTCTGCCCTGCCGACGAGGGGCCCGCCCTGACCCGCGACCCCCGCCTCTCGAAGATCTACTTCACTGGCGGGACCGGATCCGCCAAGGCGATCATGGAGGCCACCGACACCGAGCTGGTCTCCGAGTGCGGCGGCAACAACCCGTGCGTCGTCGTTCCCGGCGACCGCCCGTGGACCGAGAAGGAGATCCGCCACCAGGCGCTCCAGATCGCCACCATCGTCACGATCAGCGGCGGCACCATCTGCGGCCGGACGCAGACCCTGGTGACGAGCCGGCACTGGCCGCAGCGTCGCCAGCTCCTGGACGCGATCACCGTCGCCCTGCGGGACCTCACGCCCGGCTCCAGCACCAGCTACCCCGGGGTCGACAAGACCTTCACGGCCTTCCGCGACGCGTATCCGAGCGGGCGGATCGTGCAGCCCGTGGACGGCCGCCCCGCTTCGCAGGTCATGGTGATCGAGGACGTCGGCACCGAGGGCTTCGCCCTTGAGAACGAGGCGTTCTGCCAGGTCATGAGCGAGGTCGCCCTCGACGTCGCGCCCGACGCCGGGACGTTCCTTCCCGCCGCGACGGAGTTCGCCAACGAGAAGCTCCTGGGCACCCTGGCCGCGACGATCCTCATCGACGAGGACACCAGGAAGGCCCACTCGGCCACCGTGGACCGCGCGGTCACGGCACTCCGCTACGGCGCCATCGGCGTCAACACGATGCCGCCGGTGGTGTGGACGAACCCCTACCTCATCTGGGGTGGGAACGAGGAGGGCCGCGAGTTCGTCTCCGGTCGCGGCAACTTCGGCAACCTCCTGGGGTACGAGAACGCCGAGAAGTCGATCGTGGTCAGCGGCTTCACCTCGCCGGGCCACTTGATCATGACGAACAAGCGGGGCTGGCTCGACCTGTCGACGCGCTTCGCCCGGTACGCCATCCGCCCCACGTGGCCGAGGCTCTTCGCCCTCGCCTTCGCTGCGACGCGCGCGGGTTTCCGCCGCGCCGGTTCCTGACGTCCACGGAGTCTGCCGCCTCCACGTCGCCGGCGTCGACGACGTCGGCGACGCAGAAAACGAAAAAGAAACGGGAAGAAGGGCAATTCGCATGGGGACATCGGTTCATGGACGCGCCGTGGTGATCGGGGCCTCGCTCGCGGGACTGCTCACCGCGCGGGCACTCCACGAGACCTTCGAAGAGGTCGTCTTACTCGATCGCGACACCTTGCCGGAGCGGCCGGAGCCGCGCCGAGGGGTGCCGCAGGGCGGCCATGTGCACGGGCTGCTGACGCGCGGTATGCAGGAGATGGACGAGATGTTCGAGGGGCTGACGGCCGAGCTGATCGACCTCGGTGCGCCGGCCTTCGACGTGCAGGACGAGATGCAGTGGTGGGCCGACGGGCGGCCACTGGCCACAGGGCCTTCCGGCATGATCGTGCTGGGAGCCGGGCGACCGCTGCTCGAGACGGCGATCCGGCGCCGGGTCGCCGCGCTGCCGAACGTGGAGATACGTCCGGAGGTCGTCGTCACCGAACCGGTGACGACGTCGGACGGTGCAAGGGTCATCGGCGTGCGGGTGATCGCCGGCGGTGAGGAGATCACCATCGACGACGCGGATGTGGTGGTGGATGCTTCCGGGCGCGGCTCGCGCACCCGTCACTGGCTCGGCCGGCTCGGCTACCCGGAGGCCGAGGAGCAGCGGATCGAGACCCAGGTGACCTATGTGACGCGCCGTTACCGACGCACACCGGACCAGCTCGACGGCCGATACGGCACCGCCGTCGCCGCATACCCCGGACGTACGCGCGGTGGTTTCGCCCTCGCCCAGGAGAACGACGCCTGGGCCCTCAACATCAGTGGCTTGTTCGGTGCGGTCCCGCCGATGGACCACGACGGCATGGTCGCGTGGGCGGCGGAACTGGACTGCCAGGATGTCGCCACGCTCCTGCGCACCGCTGCCCCGCTCGGCGACCCGGTGAAGATGCGCTACCCGGCAAGCACCCGGTGGCGCTACGACCGCATGAGCCGTTTCCCGGCCGGCTTCCTGGTCACCGGCGACGCGATGTGCTCGTTCAATCCGATCTACGGCCAGGGCATGACCGTGGCCGCGCTGGAGGCGACCATCCTCGGCCGCCTGCTGAAAGACGGCTCCGAGGACCTGGCTGCCCAGTTCTTCACCGAGTCGGCGGCTGTCATCGACGTGCCGTGGAACACGGTCGCGGCCAATGATCTGCGCTTCCCGGACGCGGTCGGCGACCGATCCGCACTCGACCCGGAACGGGGCGCCTACCTGGACCGCCTGCGCGCCGCCGCGGTCGCGGATCCGGTGCTGACCACCGCGTTTCTCCGGGTCACCCAGCTGATGGACACACCAGCGGCCCTCTTCGAGCCCGAAATTGCCGCCCGCGTCCCGGCCTGAGACCGACCAAGGAGTCGGAGGAGTTCTCGTGCGTGTGGTCGACTCGAGGTTTTGGACGGCGACCGCCCCGACGAGGCCGCCGGTGAACATCGCCGCCGCCGACAGCGAGCGGCGTCCCGCCCTGCCGCCCTGCCGCCCTTCCCGCCTGCGGCACGGCTGTCCGCGGCGACTCCGGTGATGGTGAGCGTCAGTACGGTCGTCGTCAGATCGGGTACGGCAAGGGCGCGTGCGGCGGCGTTCTGCACGCCCATGGCAAGGCCGAGGAGAGCGATCAGGGCGTGCTTCGCCGTGCGCGGGTACGGGGTGGCCGCGACTTCGGCGACGACGTACGCCACGAGGACCAGGGCGGTCTCCAGCAGCAGGGCCAGGCGTAGCACCCTGCCGCGGTGGGCGCGGGCCCTGTGGGCCAGGCGGCCGCCGAGCAGGGCGCCCAGGGCGAACGCGGCGAGTGCCGCGAGCGAAGCCGTCAGGGAGAAGCCGGCCGCGCCGGCGATCGCGAAGCCGGAGAAGACGACGTTGCCGGTCATGTTGGCGACGAAGACATGACCCAGGACCAGGTAGCTGAAGGCGGCTGGGACTGGATCGCCCGACTCGCCGCCCAGGACATCCAGTTCGCACGCGGTACGCACACTCCCGCCCTCGCCATCAACAACAAGCAGCACCCCGGCCGGTGACGGCGGCCGCCGAGCGCAGGCGGAGAGCGATCAGCACCGTTCCTGTGACGAGTAGGGACAGCGGGTGCGCACCCGCATGCCGGGGCCTGTCCACGAGAACGTCATTCGGCCCCGGTCCCGGGCAGCAGGCGTGACTCGGCCACGGTGAAGCCGATCCGGGTGCCGCCGCCCGGGCGAGGGCCGGCGGTCACCGTGCCGCCGTGGGCTTCGGCGACATCGCGGACGATGGCGAGGCCGAGTCCGGAGCCGGGCAGGGCGCGAGCGGTGTCGGCGCGGTAGAAGCGGTCGAACACCCGGGGGAGGGCGTCGGCGTCGATGCCCGGTCCACGGTCGGACACGGTGACCGCGCCACGGCGGATGCGCACCTCGATGGGATCGTCGCCGTCGGGGTCGAACTTGGCGGCGTTCTCCAGCAGATTGCCCAGCGCGCGTTCCAGGCCCTGCGGGCGGCCAAGGACCACCGTGTCGTCGGCGTCGACATGGACCAGGCGACCGCTGCGCCGGTACACGCGCCGCGCGACACGGCGGGCCACCGCGGCCAGCTCCACGGGCTCCTCGGCCTCTTCCTGGCCGCCGGCCAGCGCCAGCTCCACGAGTTCCTCCACGAGGTGCGCGAGTTCACCGGTCTCGCCCTCGACGTCGTCGAGGAGCCGCTCGCGGGCCTGTGGCGAGAGCTCGGTGACGCGACGCAGCACTGTGGCGTTGGTACGCAGACTGGTGAGAGGGGTCCGCAGCTCGTGGGCGGCGTCGTGCACCAGTCTCTCCTGGGCGTCACGGGCGGCGGCGATACGCCCGAGCATCCTGCTGAACGACGTGGACAGCCGGCCCACTTCGTCCCGCCCGCCCGTCAGTTCCGCGTGTCCGAGCACGACCCGGCCGTCGGCACTGACCTCTTCGGCGGCCTCGGCCAGCCGTACCAGGCGCCGGGTGATGCGTCCCGCGACCAGCAGACCCGCGCCGGCCGCGACCAGCATGACCGCGAGGCTGACCATCGCGATCTCCATGGCCATACCGCCCAGGACACGGTGGGTCTGGTCGATCCGGACCGCCACCTGCAGCGCACCCCGGTTCCCGCCCAGGGCCGTGGTCAGCCGACGGTAGGTGCGGCCCGCCACGACGACCTCGGCGATGTCCGTGTCCCCGGCCTGGCCCGAGGCGGCCAGGGTCCGCCCGGTGTCGGACACCGGCAGCGGCACGCCCGGGCCGCCGAGGCGGACGGCGGTTCCGTCGACGGCGACGGCCTGCAGGACCATCCGCCGTTCCGGCTCGTCCCCGGGACCGGGGCGGTCCGGCCCGGGAAAGAGCTCCGGTACCTGGGCGATCACCTCGGAGACCAGCGGCTGCCCGCCCCGTTCCTCGGCGTGCGCCAAGGCGACCGTGGCCGACCGCAGCGTCCGGTCGATCTCGGCGATCACCCGGTCGGAGGCGGCGCGATAACTCAGCGCCCCGACCAGGAGCGCCACCACGGCACCGATGGCGGCGAAGGCGAGCGCGAACCGCGTACGCAGGGTCATGGCCGTGCCGCGTACCCCACGCCGCGCACGGTGTGGATCAGATCGGGCGCTCCGGCCGCGCCGAGCTTGCGCCGCAGATACCCGACGTAGCCCGCCAGGTTCTTGGCGTCCACGCCCGCGTCGCGACCCCAGACCTGCCGGTAGAGCGTCTGGTGGTCCAGCACGAGTCCCTCGTTGCGCACCAGGAGTTCCAGCAGGTCGAACTCGGTCCTGGTGAGCCGCACCTCCGCCTCGCCCCACCACACACGGCGCGCCGCCGGAGCGATCCGCAGCGAAGCCATGCGCAGGACGGTGTCGCCTCGGTCGGCGTCCTCGCTGTCCCGCACGGGCTTCGGCGTCAGGGCGGCTCTGCGCAGCAACGCCCTGAGCCGGGCCGTCAGTTCGGGCACCGCGAAGGGCTTGGGCAGATAGTCGTCGGCACCGGCGTCGAGGCCGGCCGCCCGGTCCGGGGTCCGGGACCGGGCGGTGAGCATGAGGACCGGTGTGCGGTCACCGTCGGCGCGCAGCACACGGCACACGGCCATGCCGTCGACATGGGGCATCATGACGTCGACGACCAGCACGTCGAAGGCCTCCCGGCGGACCCGGGTCAGCGTCTCGACCCCGTCGGCGGCGGTGACGACGTCGTACCCCTCCAACTCCAGTGCGCGCGCGAGGGATTCACGGACCGCGCGATCGTCGTCGGCGATGAGGACACGATCAGGCATCCGGGCATGATGGCACACCGCTTGCGAGCACCGGTTCGCATTCCGGGCACCGGTTCTCATCGAATTCCGGACCGGCTCCCGACCGGGTCTGAGATCGCTCGCGGAGCATGGGGCCGCACCTGCACTCACACCCCCCACAGGAGTCCCATGTCCTCCGTTCACCACCCCATGGCCGCACCGACCGCGCTCGCATCGCCGTCGCCCACGCCGGATCGCAGGCGGTTACGCCGACACCGTGCCGTGGCGCTCGCCGTGTGCCTCGGTCTCGGCGGCGCCGCTTGTGGCACCGTCGACCCGGCGTCGACGTCGGCGGCGCTGACGAAGCCGGAGCCGGTCCCGGCGTCCGCCCTGCGCACCGGCTCCGGCGGCGCGAACACGGCGCAGGTCGTGACCGCCGCGAACGCGTTCCTCGCCACGCTGTCCGAGGAGCAGAAGGACACCGCGCTCTACGACTTCGACGACCCGGCGAAGAAGACCGGCTGGTCCAACTTCCCGACGCCCGTCGTCGAGCGCAACGGCCTGAAGCTGGGCGACCTCACCGACGCGCAGGAGGCCGCGGCCCTGAAGGTCATGGAGGCCGCGCTCAGCAAGAAGGGCTACGAGGAACTCGTCGAGATCCGCAAGGCCGACGACTATCTCGCCTCGCTCCCGGACACGGGCGGACCCGGCGGCGGCACCCCGACAGGCACCCCCACCACGGCTCCGACAGGCATCCCCACCGCAACGCCCACCGGTGGCGGCCGTCCCCCCGGCGGTGGCGGCGGCGCCAACTTCGGCTCGGAGTGGTACTACGTCTCCTTCTTCGGAACGCCCAGCAAGTCCGGGCAGTTCACGCTTCAGTACGGCGGTCACCACGCCGCCTACAACCTCACCTACGCCGGCGGCAGCGTGAGCATCTCGCCCACGCTCACCGCAGTGGAGCCGATGGAGTTCGACTGGGAGAACCTGTACTACGCCCCGCTGGAGGACAAGCGGACTTCCACGATCGCCGCGATCCAGTCCCTCACCGCCGAGGAACTGACCGCCGCCGAGATCGACGGCAGCTTCGACGACCTCTACCTCGGCCCCGGCCACGACGGCCCCTTCCCCACCCAGCCGGAGGGCGTCCTGGTCAGCAGCCTCACCAAGAAGCAGCGGGCGCAGGTCACCGCGATGCTCAGGGCGTGGGTCGACGACCTGGACGAGAAGGCGGCGGCCCGGCTGCTGGCCAAGTACGTCTCGGAGTACGACGAGACGTACATCGGCTGGAGCGGCGGGACGACACTGGACAACAGCCAGACCTACGTGCGACTTGACGGACCGTCGGCCTGGGTCGAGTTCTCCAACCAGCCGGGCGCGTCCACCGACGGGATCCACCAGCACACGATCTTCCGGGACGAGACCGCCGACTACGGCTGGGAATGACCTCCCGATGACATCCGTGCGCCGTCTCCTCTCCACGCTGCTGCTCACGGCGTTCCTGCTGGTCGGTGGCCTCGCGTCACCGGCCGGCGCCCACCCGATGAGCACCTCCGCCGTACTCCTCGACGTCCGTGACGACCGGGTCGAGGGGGAGGTGCAGCTGCCGATCGACCGGCTGGCCGTCGCCGTGCACCGCGAACTCACCCCCGCGAGCGTTCTCGGCGCCGACCGGTCGTTCCTCGGCGACTACACGGCCGGGCACATCGCCGCCGTCGGCGAAGGCGGCACCCCCTGGACGGTGACGCTCGGCACCCCGACGGTCCGTACGATCGACGCGTCGGCCCATCTCGTCTATCCGCTCGAGATCCGCCCGCCCGACGGCCGTGTCACCGACTTCGACCTCCGCTACGACGTCATCGTCGAGGAACTCCTCACCCACCGGGTCATCGCCACCGTCCGGTACGACTTCGACCGTGGCATCCTCAGGACGGACGACGCCGAGACCCTCGGGGTCCTCGACCGGGACACCACGAGTCTGAACGTCCCCGCCGGGCAAGGGTCATGGCTGCGGGGCTTCGTCACCACCGTGGGCCTGGGGGCGGAGCACGTCGGCGAGGGAGCCGACCACCTGCTGTTCCTCCTCATGCTGCTGGTTCCGGCCCCGCTGGTGGCGGCCGGGGGCCGATGGCGCGCCGCCGGCACGTCGAGGCGTCGCGTCGTCGTGCGCGTCGTGCATGTGGTCTCCGCGTTCGCCGCGGGCCACTCGCTCACCCTCGCCCTGGCGGCGGCCGGTGCGATCCACGTACCGTCCCGGCCGGTGGAGACGCTGATCGCCTTCTCGATCGCGGTGTCCGCGCTCCACGCGATACGCCCCCTCGTGGCCCGCGGCGAGGTGCTCATCGCCGGTGGCTTCGGGCTCGTCCACGGGCTGGCGTTCGCCTCGCTCATCGGCGACCTCGGCCTGGACCGGGGGTCCCTCGTCACCACACTCCTCGGCTTCAACCTGGGCATCGAACTGACCCAGTTGCTCGTCGTCGCACTGATCATGCCGTCGCTGCTCGTCCTGGCCCGCACAGCCTGCTACCCGGCGTTCCGCCTCACCCTGGCCGCCCTCGGCCTGCTGTTCTCGGCCTCCTGGATGCTGGAGCGCGCGGCGCTGACGTCCTCCGACCCGTTCGAAGGCGTCCAGACATGGCTGGTCGCCCACCCCTTGCTCGTCGCCGCATCACTCGCGGTACTCGCCGTCGTCGCGCTGCGCCTGGCGCCGCGCACTTCTTCCATCGGGAGACTCACTTGAGCATGCGAGACATCCAACCTTTCCACAGCGGGCACCCGCACATGGCCGCCGCCACCGGAGCAGCAGCGGGCGACCCGGCCGGGCTCGGCCGCCGCGGCTTCCTCGGACGCACCGTCGGCGCGACGGCCGGCGCGGCACTGCTGGGCGGCCTGACGGCCCCTCCGGCGTCGGCCACACCCAGGAGCGCCTCCGGCAGCCCCGTGAAGACACAGTCGGGTCCGGTCGTCGGCGTACCGGCCGCACTTGACGGGATCACCGTCTACAAGGGCATCCCCTACGCGGCTTCCACCGCCGGGGAGAACCGCTGGCGGCCGCCGCAGCCGCCGCCGTCCTGGACGGGTGTCCGCACGGCCGACGCCTGGGGCGCCGCCTGCCCTCAGCCGGTCACCGGCATCGCCGCCGACAAGGTGCCCCCGCTGAGCGAGGACTGCCTCAACCTCAACATCTGGACGGGCGCGGCGAGTTCGGCTGAGCGCCGCCCGGTCTTCGTCTGGATCTACGGCGGCCGCAACTCCGCGATGTGGGCCTCACAGCCGGTCTACGACGGCGCCAACCTGGCCGCCAAGGGCGCGGTGGTCGTCACCTTCAACCACCGGGTCGGCGCGTTCGGGAACCTCGCCCACCCCGAACTGAGCGCGGAGTCGGGGCACGGCGGCTCGGGCAACTGGGGCGTCCTGGACACGGTGGCGGCACTGCGGTGGATCCGGCGCAACATCGCGGCGTTCGGCGGCGACCCGGACCGGGTGACCCTGGCCGGCTGGTCGCACGGCTCCTCGTTCGTCAACATCCTGATGATCTCGAAGCTGGCCCGGGGCCTGTTCCACCGCGCGCTGCTGGCGGCCGGTGTCCAGTACACCAAGGACCCGGCGCTCGGCCGTGTGGCGGGCGGATACGACACTCTCGCCGCGGCGGAGGCCAACGGCTCGGCGTTCGCCGACTACATGGGGGCGTCCTCACTGTCCGGCCTGCGGGCCCTGTCCGCGGACGAGATCGTCACCAAGGTCTACGCCCCAGGGGCCCCGGCCGTCGGCACCGACTTCGGCAACGTCCTCGACGGCTATGTGCTGCCGACCACGTACACCTACGCCATGACCTCCCGGGCCGAGTACGACGTACCCGTCCTGACCGGCAACAACAAGGACGAGAACGGCGCCTCGCCCACGCTGACGACGACGGCCGCCGCCTACCGGACCTTCGCGGCGTCGACCTTCGGCGACCGGGCGGAGGAGTTCCTCACGCTCTATCCGGCCGTCACCGACACGGAGGCGGCCGCGCAGTACAACGCCTACGCGCGGGACGAGGAGCGGGTCTCCACCTTCCTGTGGGGAACGCAGTTCAGGAACACCGCGGGCAGCCGCAGCCCGGTCTACAACTACTGGTGGACGCACGCGCCGCCCGGCTCCGACACCACCAACCCGATCGAACCGGCGAACGGGGCTGGGGCGTACCACGGCGCCGAGAAGTACTACCTGTTCGGCAACCTCTACGGCACCGACCGGCCATGGACCGACGAGGACCGTGCCATCGCCGACACCACCTCCTCCTACGTGGCGAACTTCGCCGCCACGGGCAACCCCAACGGGCGGTCACTGCCGGCCTGGCCCGCCCTGCGCACGACGAAGCCGCTCTCGATGGAACTCGGCGACGCCTTCGCGCCCCGCGCGGCGGCCGACAGCGACGCCAAGTACGTCTTCCTGAAGAGCTACTTGGAGTCGCAGGAGACGGAGTATTGAGAACCCGCTACTGCTCGGCGGCGACGGCCGGAACCCACACGCGCATGGCGCCCGGGCCGCGGTGGGTCCAGGCGTAATAGGGCACGGCGGTCAACGCGAAGGGCCGGTGGGGCTGAGGCGGCACCGCTGTGTGCGGGAGGTAGGGCCACCAGCCAGGCGCTTCCGGTGGGAGAGCGCGACCGGAGGCGGTGACGGTGGTGAGGCCGCCGAGCAGGTCGGGCCGTTTCCGCTCGGCCAGCGGGGCGGCCGGATCCAGGGCGATGGTGTCGGGGTCGAGACCGTCGGCCTGGTCGGACTGTTCCAGGCAGTACACCAGCGGGCCCCGTTCGATGGCGACGCAGCCGCGCACGGCGTCGACAAGCGGGCCGGGGAGCGTCAGCCGGGGCACGATCGCGAGGTCGAGGCGGACGGTGTCGCCCGGCCGGAAGCGCCGGGTGACCCGCAGCCAGCCGTCCTCGGCCGCCGCGTTCTGGGACGTGCCGTTCACGGAGAGGCCGTGCCCGGTGGACCAGGCGGGCAGGCGCAGCGACAGGGTCCGTTCCGTGCCGGGGGAGTCCTCGACCGTCACGTCCACCACACCGTGCCAGGGATAGTCCGTGGCCACCCGCACCGTGAAGCCGTCGCCGCCGTACCTGCCTCCGGCGTACTGGTGCAGTTGCAGTCCCGTGGCGTCGGTGCTGGCGACGTAGTGCGGCAGGGAGGCGAGCAGGCGCATGGCGTTGGGCGGGCAGCAGGCGCAGCGGAACCAGGGGGTGCGGTGGGCGGTCTGGTCGCCGGGGCGCTCGTGCGCGCGGGCCCGGCGGTGCAGCGGGTTGACGTACATCCAGGTCAGGCCGTCCATGCCGACGCCACCGAGGAAGCCGTTGAACAGGGTCCGCTCGATCAGGTCGGAGTAGCGGGCCGCACCGGTGAGCAGAGCCATCCGCCAGCTGAACTGAACGGAGGCGATGGCGGCGCAGGTCTCGGTGTAGGCACGGTCGGCGGGCAGTTCATGGGCGTCGCCGAAGGACTCCCAGTCGTGCCGGGAGCCCACGCCTCCGGTGAGATAGGTCCTGCGTGCCGCCATGTCCTGCCACAGCCGCTCCAGGGCCGAGCGCAGCTGCGGGTCCTCGGACTCGGCGGCCAGGTCGGCGGCCCCGGCGAGCAGATAGAGCTGTCGTACGGCGTGACCCGCCACCTCGTCCGCCTCGCGGATCGGGGTGTGGTCCTGCCAGAACTCCGGGCCCGGGTCGCGGTCATGGCCGCGGTCCGCGCCGGAGGCGAGGGTGCCGTGGCCGCGTCGGTCGAGGAAGTAGCGGGCCAGGTCCAGGTAGCGCTTCTCGTCGGTCGTCCGGTACAGCTCGATCAGGGCGGTCTCGATCTCGGGGTGGCCGCACACGGCGTCGACCTGCTTGCCGGGGCCGAAGACGGACTCGATGTGGTCGGCGAACCGGCAGGCCACGTCGAGCAGTCGATGCCCGCCGGTGGCCCGGTGGTGGGCGACCGCGGCCTGCATCAGGTGTCCGGCGCAGTACAGCTCGTGGCCCCAGCCCAGCTCGGTCCACGGTTCGCCGCCGCCGAGCTGGTAGTACGTCTGGAGGTAGCCGTCCGCGCGTTGGGCGGCGGCGATGAGTCCGACGATCTGCTCCACCTCGGTGGCGAGCCCGGGGTCGGGTGCGTCGGCCAGCTGCCAGCAGGCGGCCTCCAGCCACTTGTACACGTCGGAGTCCTGGAACTGGAAGTCGCCCGCGAACCCGTCGCCCGCGAACCCGTCGGCCGCGCCGGTGCGACCGGCCGCGGCGCGCAGGTTGGCGAGGTTTCCGGCCTCCTCCAGCAGCCGTGGGCCCTGCGGGACGGACACCTCGGCGTTGATCCGGCGGCGCTCGGCCCAGAAGCCGCTGTCGATCCGGGCCCGGGTGACGGGACGCAGCGCGGTGGTCGCGTCCCGGCTCGGGTGTACCGGTCCGGGGTGTACGGCGTTCAACACAACCTCCATGGTTCATGGTTCATGGTTCGTGGGAGAGAAGACGTATCGGGTCGTCAGGGCGCGCGGCAGACAGTGACGGCGGCTTTAGGTGAGCCACCGTTCAGCAGTCGGCCGCCCACTGCTCGATGAGCCGGACGGTTCGGTCGGGATGCTCCTCGTGCAGGTAGTGGCCGGTGCCGGTCCAGTGGTCGACCCGGGAACCGGGCACCCACAGGGTGGAGCGTTCCCAGTCGGCGGCCTCCGCCGAGGTCCACACCGTGAGGGCGGGGCAGCCGCGACGCCCCAGGTAGGCCTCACTGTGCGGGCGGACGCCCACTGCTCCCGGGTCGGTGTACATGCCCGCGTACGCCTGGGCGATGACATGGCCCGGGGTGCCGAGCATGGTGCGGATGTGCGCGGTGCGCAGCCCGGGCGGGGCGGTCGGGGAGAACGCTCCGGCCACCATCGGTACGGCGGCACCGGCGCCGTGCTCGCGGTACGCGGCCAGGCGGCGCGGGATCTCTGGGAGCTCGGCGCCGTGTGCACCGTGCGCGGGGTCGAGGGCGACGACGGAGCGTACGAGGTCCGGGCGGTGGACGGCGAGCAGGTTCACCACCTGGCCGCCCATGGAGTGGCCGACCGCCACGACGGGTCCGGTGCCGAGGGCGGTGAGGAGTGCGACGAGATCCCCGGCCATCGCCGCCGGGGTGTTGTCCCGCTCGGGGACGGGGGAGCGGCCGTGCCCCCGGAGGTCGGGCACGATCACCCGGTGGCGCTCGGCGAGGGCCTCGGCGTGCGGCGACCATTCGCGGCCGTCGCCGCCCCAGCCGTGCACGAGCAGCACGCTGGGGGCGGCGTCGGGCCCCAGGACGGTGTGGAAGAGGTCGACGGCGGCGGTCACGGCTGTCCGCCCTCCGCGTTCGCCGCGTCCCCGGTCGCATAGGTGGCGTGGGCGAAGTCTGCGTGCACACCGGCGCCGTCGAGGTCGTGGACCCACAGGCCGAGCATCGCCCCGGTGAAGCCCAGGACGCGCAGCTGCCCGTCGTGGAACTCGTCGGCGTGCTCGTCGGACAGCACGGTGGCGTCGAGGTCGAGCGGCAGGACTTGCGGACCGTCGGCGCCCTGGACGTCGTACGAGAAGCGCAGTACGGGACCGTCGAGTGCGGCTCGGAGGACGACCGGTGTGCCAGGAGGCAGCGGCACGCGCGGTTCATGGGCCGTGAGCCGGCCCGCCTCGCAGCTCAGCGCCCTCAGCAGCGGGGTCCCGTCGTCGTCCGAAGTGACGTACAGGTAGTGCCAGTTACGGGTGTTGTAGTAGGCGGTGATCCCGGCCAGGTGGTCCGGCGTACGAGGGACGAAGGTCATCCGGGTCTCGAAGGCGCAGCGGGTGTCCGTGACCCGGCGGGCGACCAGGCTCGGGGTGCGGCGGCCGACGGGTGATTGGCCGCCGTGCACACGGAGCCGTCCCGGGGCGGGCTCCACCCAGTCGGGGGAGGCCGGGCGGCGCAGGGTGGACCACTCGGGGCCGAGCGAAGGGGCGTCGAAGGTGTCGGTGGCGGGCGGTTCGGGGAAGCGCGCGGGCGGGAGTGCCGGGGCCGGGACGGTCATCGCGGGGACGGCGCGCGCGGTGCGGGGCCAGCCGTCGTCCGTCCAGGTCACCGGCTGGAGCGCGGTCTCACGGCCCAGGACACAGCGTCCGCGCTCGGTGTAGGGGCGGGCGACGATGTGGGCGGCGAACCACTGGCCGGCCGGCGTCTCGACGAACGAGCAGTGCCCGGCCTTCTGCAGCTCCAGGGACGGGTCATGACGAGACGTCAGCAGTGGACCCGCCGGGTCGGGTTCGTACGGGCCGAACAGGTCGCGGGAGCGGGCGACGGCCGCCCCGTGCTCGTAGCCCGTGCCGCCCTCCGCGTGCACCAGGTAGTACCAGCCGCCCCTGCGGTACAGATGCGGGCCCTCGGCGACCCCGGCGGCCGTGCCCACGGAGATCGTCCGGGGCTCGCCGAGAAGCTTGCGTGAGGTGCGGTCGTACTCCTGGAGTTCGATCCCGGCGAACGACTCCCGCTCCGGGCGCCAGTCGAAGCGCATGTTCAGCAGCCAGCTGCGTCCGTCGCCGTCCTCGCCGTCGTCGTGGAACAGGGACACATCGAAGCCGCGGGCGTGCAGCGGCACCGGGTCGGACCACGGGCCCTCGATCGACGCGGCCGTGGTGACGTGGTTCGGAAGGTCCTTCCAGCCCTCGGCATAGGTGTCGACGACCGTGAAGACCAGGTGGAACAGCCCGTCCGCGTACGACAGTCCGGGCGCCCAGATGCCTCCGGAGTCCGGCACCCCGGTGAGGTCGAGGAGCCGGTGCTCGTCCAGGACCCCGCCCAGCGGGCGCCAGTTCACCAGGTCCCGGGAGTGGTGGATCCGGACGCCCGGGTACCACTCGAACGTGGACGTGGCGATGTAGAAGTCGTCGCCGACCCGCAGGGCGACCGGGTCGGGTTCGAAGCCGCGCAGGACGGGGTTCTGGATCACGGGGTGCACGGGGCGAACGCTCCGATCAGTGGGTGGACGTCAGAGGGTGAACAACAGGGTGCCGAATCCCGGGTGGTCGCACTGGAAAGCCGCGCCCTCGGGGCGTATCCGCTGGACGGCCGTGTAGGTCCATGGGGTGGCGATGCCCCGGCGCTTGACGTAGTGGTTGTGGACCATCTCGTAGACGGGACGCAGATTGCCGCGCTCGACGGTGGACAGGGAGTTGTAGGTGGCCTGGCAACTGCCCCATGTCGTGTAGGGCACGCTGTTGCCGGTGTTGTACCTCGCGGTGTACTCGAACCCGGCCAGCAGCCGGTTGGCGGCGGCGGAGTGCAGGTCCTGGGTCTGGATCCACGCGATCTCGCACGCCTCGGCCAGGCTGGCCAGGATGAGCTGGGTGTGGGCCTGGTCGCGGGAAAGGTGATGCGCGGGGGAGCTGCTGTGGCGCGTGGTGGAGCGGGTGCGGTTCCGTGCCCCGCGCCCGCTCCGTCCGTGCGTCAGTCGGAGGTGGCGCGCACCCTGTGCAGTACGAGAGTGCTGCGGGGGCCGAGCTTGGTTCGTACCCCGGTGCCGATGACGCGGCCGGTGGCCAGGTCGCGACCGGGTCCGAAGCCGTGTCGGGAGGGGAGGGTGAAGGTCCTGTCGGTGCTGGTGTTCATCGCGATGATGTAGTCGCCGTATTCGCAGTAGTAGAAGGGCGCGCGGCCGACGAGCATGGTCTCGACGCCCTCGAAGTGGACGCCCATCGAGGGGTCCGGGACGTCGGCCGGGACCGGGGCGAGTCGGTAGACGTCTCCCTTCTGCGACTGGTGGAGGGTTTCGTCGCCGGGCGGCGGGAATCCGCCCGGCGGGATGTGCCCGGCCCCCGGGTCGTTGATGGCGTAGTCCCAGAGGATCCAGTCCTGGGCGGTGAAGGTCTTGTCCGTGGTGCCGGCGGAGTGCTGGCGGACGGTCGCCGAGCGCTGGTCGGTGGGGGTGAGGTGGTGGATACGGGCGTAGTCGTTGACGCCCTGGCGGGCCCGCCAGTAGAGGGAGGCGAAGAGGAGCTCCTCGCCGTTCTTGACGGCTATGCAGCCGTTCTCCTCGTCGGCGAAGACGAAGTCGGGCTTGTCCCAGGCGGTGGGGATGCGCCCGGGGCGGCTCGGCAGCGCCTGGAAGGCGTCGAAGTCACGGGAGACCAGGCGCAGTCCGGCGAGGCCGACCCGGGTCCAGGTGTGGTTGATGAGCAGATCCAGCTGCTTGTGGAACTGGCCGTCGGCGACCATCTCCTGCGTCCAGCCGACGATGTCGGGGTCCTTGAACACCGCGGCGGCCATCAGCGGGTGGGAATCCCAGGCGGTACGGGAGGCGTAGGCGATCTCGCCGGGGTACACCTCGTTGCGCCAGCCGATGACGGTCTCGATACGGGAGACCCGGGCGCCGGTCTCGTCGACGTCGACGACGCGGAACCGGCCGCGGGCCTTGGTCATGCCGACCATCTGCTTGCGCAGCTCGGGCGCCTCCTGGCCGTCGTGGCCGCGGGTGACGGACTCGTACATCATGACCAGCCAGTCGATGACCTCGCCGTAGCTGCCCACGTAGCCGAGTTCCCGGGTCAGGCCGGCCTGGGTCACCTGGTAGTAGCTCTCGCCGAGAGCCTTGCTCGGGTTGCCGTCCTTGTCCTCCCTGCCGAGGTAGGGCTTCATGCCGAGCGACTGGTACATGTAGTCGCGGGCCTTCGCCTCGGGCAGGGCGAGGTCCGCGTCCAGCAGCCTGAGACCGCGGTTGGCCTGGTAGATGCCGATGGCGCAGATCTGCGACTGGTTGGTGTAGTGCGGGAAGTGCTGCCGCCAGTAGTCCCGGCTGGACCTGAGCATGTCGACGTACGCGGCGCGGCGCACCGGCTGCGCGGTTGTGCCGGCGCTCTGGGGCGGGACGACGGCCAGGTCGTCGAACCAGGCCGTGCCGGGGCCGGACAGCCGCAGGTGGAACTCGACCTGGGTGGCGCCGGCGGGGGTCTCCAGGTCGATGGAGACCTGCTCCCAGTCGTGGGTGCCGGTGGTGGCGAACTGGCGGTGGTCGCTGCCGACCAGGTTGCCGGTGGCGTCGAAGAAGAGCGGGTCGATGTGGGCGCCGGCGCCGGTCACGCCGTCGGTCCTGATCCAGGCGCTGTACGTGGTCGTGCCCGAACCGACCTGGAGCTTGGCCGTGTTGAAGACGGTGACGAAGCCGTTGGCGGCGGTGGCGGTGACCTTCAGGGAGGCGGATCCGGAGCGGGCGACGGTCGTGTCCCGGGACCAGGTCGCGTCCGCGGTCCTGCCCCAGCCGGGCACGGTCCAGCCCGCGGGGGTGGCGGAGCCCTGCTCGAAGCCCGGGTTGCGCAGCTCGGTCGGTTTCACCAGGTCCACGGAGTCGAACCAGGCGGTGCCGGGGCCCGTGAGCCGTAGGTGCATCTCCATCTGGGTGGCGCCGGCCGGGGTCTCCAGGTCGATGGAGACGTACTCCCAGTCGTGGGTGCCGGTGGTGGCGAACTGGCGTTGGTCGCTGCCGACCAGGTTGCCGGTGGCGTCGAAGAAGAGCGGGTCGATGTGGGCGCCGGCCCCGGTCACGCCGTCGGTCCTGATCCACGCGCTGTACGTGGTCGTGCCCGAACCGACCTGGAGCTTGGCCGTGTTGAAGACGGTGACGAAGCCGTTGGCGGCGGTGGCGGCGACCTTCAGGGAGGCGGATCCGGAGCGGGCGACGGTCGTGTCCCGGGACCAGGTCGCGTCGGGGGTCCTGCCCCAGCCGGGCACGGTCCAGCCCGCGGGGGTGTCGGCGCCCTCCTCGAAGCCCGGGTTGGTGATCTCGTACGGGGAGCCGGTCACCTTCTGGTCCAGGCGGTCGCCCAGGTGTTCCCAGAGGAGGGCGAGGACCAGGCCGACCCGACCGAAGCCCTGCCACTGCTGGTCGGAACCGGTGAGGACGGAAGCGTCGTTCTTCCATGCCATGTAGCGGCCGTCGATCGCCCGCAGCACCCGGTCCAGGGCGGCGTCCTGCCGGTACGCCGGGCTGCCCGACCACAGATAGCCCTCGGCCAGGGACTGGAAGGCCCAGGCGTCCATGCCGGCCGGGTTCGCGGAGGTGAGGTAGTTCTTCTGGTCCCGCTCGACGCGCCTGCGCACCGCCTCCAGTGCCTCGGGGCCGGGGCTGGTACGCACGGTGGGTACGGGGGCGGGGCCCTGCGCCTCGCCCTTGGGCGGCACGAAGTACGGCTCGGTGTGGGTGTAGAGACGGTAGATGCCGCGCGAGGGCGTGGTCGTCTTGTAGTAGAGCTGCCCGGCGTTCTGTCCGTACGACCAGATACGGCCCATGGAGCGGATCTCCAGGGTCACCTTCTTCTTGCCGGCGGTCATCTTCTCGGGCAGGGGCAGGGTGTGGAAGAAGAACCGGCCCGGGCTGCGCGGGGAGGTGTCGAGGATGTCGAGACTGTCGACGGCGCCCTCGTCCTGGTAGCCGATCTGGAGGCCGTCGCAGAACAGCTGGAGCCGCCACATGTTCGTGCCGGAGGCGGCCTGCTGACTGGTGGAGTCGTAGTCGTCGCCCCACAGCCGGACCGTGACGTAGGTGGTGCCGGTCGGGCTGACCTCGACGTCGAACTTGAGGGTGCCGCCCCAGTACGTCGCCGGCTGTGTCGGGTTGAGGACCCGGGCGCTCTGGCCGAGGCCGCCGGTGACGGTGTCGGCGTTCGAGGCAGTGAGCCCGTGGGCGGTCTCGGAGGCGGAGTTGCCGAAGACAACGATGTCCAAGGGCTTGCGGACGGTCTTCGCGGCCGCGCCGAACGAGGCGGGCGCGTCCGCCACCGAGGCGGGAGCTGCCGTGGCGGACTGAGTGGTGAGCCAGCCGAGGCCGGCCGTGCCGGCACCGGTGGCGCCGGCGTACTTGAGCACTTCACGACGTCGGGGAGTGTTGGCCATTGCTGATCCTTATTTGAGGCTGCCCATGAGAATTCCGCTGCGCCAGTACTTCTGGAGGGCGAACATCAGGACCGCCAGCGGAACGATCGACAGCAGGGAACCGGTCAGGACGAGCGTGTTCATGTCGCGGGCGGTCTGCGCCTGCTGGAGCCAGGAGAAGAGGCCCAGGGTCACGGGGAAGCTGCGCTCGCCGTTGAGCATGAACAGCGGAAGGAAGAAGTTGTTCCAGATGTTGATGAAATCGAGCATGAAGATGGTGATGCCGCCGGTCCGCATCAGTCGCAGGGCGACCGCGAAGAAGATGCGCAGCTCACCCGCGCCGTCGATACGGGCCGCCTCCATCAGTTCCGTCGGCACCGAGCTGTCGGCGTAGACCTTGCCGAGATAGACCCCGAACGGGTTGATGAAGTACGGGATCAGCACCGACCAGATGGTGTTGGTGAGCCCCATCTCGGCGAACACCAGATAGAGCGGGAACGCCAGCAGGGTGCTGGGCAGCAGCGAGGCGCCGACGACAAGGGCGAACAGGGCGCCCCGGCCCCGGTAGTCGTACTTGGCCAGGCCGTATCCGGCGGCGAGCGAGATGAGCGTGGAGCCAGCCGCGCCGAGGGTGGAATAGAGGACGGAGTTCCCGATCCAGCGCAGGAACACACCGTCGTGATAGCTCGCGATTTCCTGGAGGTTGTCCCCGAGGTGGTTGGAGGAGAACCACAGGCCGAACGTGGAGTACAGATCGGTCTGGTTCTTGGTCGCCGACACCAGCAGGAACCAGGTGGGGGCGAGCGAATAGATCAGGAAGACGACCAGCAGGCCCGTGGTCAGCGCCACCGCGCGGCGGGTGGGGCGCACTCCGCCCCCGGACGACTCCGCGGCACGCGGGGCCTTACGGGTACGGGCGGCCTCACGGCTACGGGCGGCCGCACGGGCTTGACCTGCCTTCGTGGCGCTGCTCATGACATCTTCCTGTTCGTGACGCGGTAGAAGACGAAGGCGAGGATGCCGGTCGCCACGGCCAGGACCAACGACTCGGCGGCGGCGTACTGGTAGTCGCCGGTCTTGAACGCCTTGTCGTAGATCTCCATCATCGGTGTGAAGTCGGTGTTGATCGACTCCGGTGCGATCTGCCGCAGCAGGAGCGGCTCGGAGAACAACTGGAGTCGGCCGATCAGCGAGAACATGCCGGTCAGCACAAGGATCCCGGTGATGTTCGGAACCTTGATCGACCAGGCGATCCGCCACTCACGGGCGCCGTCGAGCCGGGCCGCCTCGTACAGCTCCCGCGGCAGCGCCTGCAGCGAGGCGGAGATCAGGATCATGTTGAAGCCGATGCCCTGCCAGGTGAGCAGATTGCCCAGGGAGAGGTAGGTGTTGAGGCCGCCGAAGAACTCGATGTCCGTGCCGGCGCGGTTCGCGAGGTCGATGATCGGGCTGCCCGTGGGGCTGTAGAGGAACAGCCACATCAGGGCGGAGACCACCGTGGGAATCACGTACGGGATGAGCAGCCCGGCCCGGAAGAAGCGGACCGCCCGCGCTGCGACGCCGTCCAGCAGCAGGGCCAGCAGCAGCGAGATGCCCAGCATTACTGTGATCTGCGCCGCCCCGAAGAGCAGGGTGCGCAGCATGCTGGCCCAGAACGCGTCGTCGGAGAGGACCGACGCGAAGTTGGCGAAGCCGGTGAAGACGACCCGCGTCGGGCCGAAGCCCAGGCCGGTGCCCTTCTTCTCGTGCAGGCTCTCACTGAAGGCGTAGGCGATCGGCAGGACATAGGTGATGAGGAAGCCGACCAGGAAGGGCAGTGCGAACAGCAGGCCCTTGTAGGCTCCCCGTCTCCCGGTCCGGCGGGGGGAGGTCCGCCGGACCGGGGAGTCGGTCGCGACCGGCGGCCGCGTCAGGGTGGGCACGGATGTCTCCAAGTGGGGTGCGTCGGCTGTCTCCGGGCGCGGGGGACGGGGAGCTGTCAGCTGCCCGCGACGGCCTTGATGTCCTTGCTGTTCAGGTCGTCGACGGTCCACTTCTGCAGGCCGGTCAGCATGTCCTTGACCGTGAGCTCCTTCTTGACGACCTTGCCCCACTGCTTCTGCATCTCGGAGTACATGGCCGCGTAGTTCGGCCCGTACTGCCACTGGTCGCCGACCCGGGAGGCGGCCGTGGTGATCACCGCGGCACTGTCCGACTCCTTGTTGAACATCTCGGTCGGGATGATCTTGCCCACGTACGGCGACACATCGTTGACCGCGGGGAACAGGCCGGACTTGGAGGCGGGATCCGTGAGCGTGGTCAGCGACTCCTTGCTGCTGCTCAGCCAGGCGGCGAACTGGGCGGCGCGGTCCGGGTACTTGCAGCCCTTGAGGACGGCGGTGGTGTCGAAGTTGCTGGAGGTCTGCGGCTTGGCGGTGTCGAAGACGGGGGCGTCCGCGAGCTGCCACTTCCCCTTGGACTTGGGGAAGTTGGTGTCGTAGATCGGCAGCTGCCACGTCGAGGTGGTCATCGCGATGGTCTTGCCGAGGTCCCAGGTCTTGAAGACGCCAGGATCGGCGTAGGAGGCGTTGGAGGCGAGATCGTTGTCGACGAGCTGCTGGACGACGTCACCTGCCTTGAGAGCCTCGGGCGAGGTGAAACTGATCGTCCAGTGGTCGCCGTCCGCCTTGTACCACTGGGCGCCGGCCTGCCACGACAGGTCGACCAGTGTGCTCGGGTCCTCGCCCGCCATGTTGTAGATCTTGACGTTCTTGTCCTGCTGCTGCGCCTTCTTGCCGGCCGCGATCAGGTCGTCCCACGTCTTGGGCGCCTCGATGCCGTACCTCTTGAACAGGTCCGCGCGGTAGGCGGTGAACAGCGGAGACGAGCCCATCGGGATGCCGAAGGTGGTGCCGCCCGGGCTGACCGCGTTCCAGGCCGGGCCGGTGTACTGACCCTTGTACTGCGCGGCGGTCTTGCTGATGTCGGTGAGCAGGCCGTCGGCGGCGAAGCTCGCCAGGTTCATCCCGTCCATCTTGGACAGACACGGCGCGGTACCGGCGTTCACCGCGGCCCGCAGCTTCTGGTAGACGGTCTCGCCCGCCGCGTTGACGAACTTGACCTGTGTCTCCGGGTGCTCCTTGTTCCAGGCCTGGGTCTGGGCCTCGATGCCGTCGGTCCAGCTCCAGAACTCCAGGGTGACCTTGCCCTCGGTGCTGGGCCGGGCGCCGGCGTTCGTGTCGTCGCCGCTCGAACAGGCGGCGAGCAGGAGGGAGAGCGCGGCGGCGGTGGCCGCCGCGGTGAGGGCTCTGGCGCGATAGGTGGTCATCGGTCCTCCACAGGGGACAGGACGGCGCGTGCGGTGTGGGGGCCGGCGCGGTGGTCAGCGAGGCAAAGGCGGCAAGGTCACCCCGAGAGCCGGAAAGTAACCGTTTGCTGCGTGGACCGTAAGCGTCTGCTGGCCGGAATCACAAGAGGGGGAGGCCGGTTTGTTTCGCCAAACTTTCAGAAGAGTTACTTGGAAGGGTGTCTGACCTGCGCTGTCCCCCTGGCCGGCGGTTCGGGGCGGGTGGCCGTCATGTTGTCGCAACCTCCGGCGAAGTCATTGACCTGTAGCCGAAGTCGTCCCTAGCGTGGAATACGTTTACTATCCGAGTCCGCTCTCCGCCTCGAAGCAGGAGCCCCATGTCCAACCCACACCTGCCCTCAGCCGTGTTCGCGATGAACCCGGTACACCTGCCCGAGCTCCTTCCGCCACACCTGATGGCGCGGCTGGGGGAACTGGTACGGATCGACTCGACGCTCGTCGTCCAGGACTTCACCGACCCGGCCGCGCAGGCGGCCCTGGCCGAGGCCGAAGTGCTGATCACCGGGTGGGGCTGCCCGCACATCGGCGCCGAGGCGCTGGCCGCCGCGCCCCGGCTGCGCACCGTGCTGCACGCGGCGGGCAGCGTGCGCAGCCTCATCGGGGAGGAGGTCTGGCAGCGCGGAGTGACCGTCTCCAGCGCGGTGCAGGCCAACGCGCTGCCGGTGGCGGAGTACACCCTCGCCGCGATCCTGTTCGCCGGCAAGGACGCCTTCGGCCTGCGCGAACGCTTCCGGGCAGAGCGGGTCCACCCGGCCCCGGCCGACTACGCGCAGGTCGGCAACCTCGGCCGGCGCGTCGGGGTGATCGGCGCCTCGCGGGTCGGCCGCAGGGTGCTCGAACTCCTGCGGCCCTTCGATCTCTCGGTCGCCCTCTACGACCCGTACGTGGACGAGAGCGAGGCGGCTGCCCTCGGCGCCACCTCGCTGCCGCTGGAGGAACTGCTGCGCACCAGCGACATCGTCAGCCTGCACGCTCCCGACATCCCGCAGACCTACCGGATGCTGGATCGCGACCGGCTGGCGCTGATCAGGGACGGCGGTGTGCTGATCAACACCTCGCGGGGCGCGCTTGTGGACCCCGACGCGCTCGTCGACGAGCTGGTCGGCGGACGGATCAGCGCCGTGCTCGACGTCACCGAACCTGAGCCGCTGACCGCCGCGTCCCCGCTCTACCGGCTGCCCAACGTCTTCCTCACCCCGCACATCGCCGGATCGCTCGGCAACGAACTTCAGCGACTCGGCCGCACGGTCGTCGACGAGCTGACACGCCTTGGATCCGGGCTCCAGCTCGCCCATGCGGTCCACCGGGCGGACCTCACGATCAGCGCCTGAACCACCCCGTCGGCTCCGGCCTTCGTCCGGTGTCCACGTCCTCGACCTGCCCTTCCTTCTCCGGCGGAAGCACCGCGGCCTCTCGGCGAACTCGCACTCACCGAGAGGCCGCAGCCGTGTCCGAGGGCGGCCGGCCTCTCACACCGGCGCGCCCGGGTCGGCGCCGAAGGACAGCAGCACAGCCGACTGCTCCGCCGGGAGGGTCACCCGCACGGTGCGCTCCCGGCCGTCCCAGTCGTACGTCGGCTGCGGGCCCGCCCCGAACACCAGGCACGGCCGGTCGGTCTCGGCGGTCCACGGGAGCGGCACGGTCACGGTCTCGGGTGCGCCCGCACGGCGCCACAGGGCCAGCAGTGTCGTGTCGCCCCGGTCGCCCGCCCCCTCCGCGGTCAGCGCGAGGGCGATCCAGCCGTCGCGCCAGCCGGGCAGACCCAGGGGCCAGCGCGGTCGGGCGCCCGGCAGCAGGGAGCGGTAGGTCTTGTACCTGTCCACGGCCCGGCGCACCAGGGCCGACTGCTCCGGGGTGAGGAGATCGGGACGGCCACTGAGATGGATGCGGCCGAGCATGGCCGAGACCATCACCATGCCGAGCTCGGCCTCGCTGTGCTCCGGCAGCGGGTACGCCCAGATCGCGCCCTGCTCGGGGGTGACGGCGCTGGGGGCCGCGGCGGCGATGGCGGGCAGCAGCCGGAAGTCCTGCTGGTCGGTGACGGAGTGGATCGGCAGCCGGGACAGGACGGCGTGGTCGGTGCGGCTGCCGCCCGCCGCGCAGCTCTCCAGGACCAGGGCGGGGTGCCGGTCGAGGACGCCGTCGAGCCAGTCGAGGTAGGCGCGGTTGTGGCCGAGCAGCCCGTCCCCGGCGCTGGTGGCGCCGTCCGGGCCGTCGGTGCCGGGGCCGATGTCGATGTTGTAGTCGAGCTTGAGATACCCGACGCCGTGGTCGTGCACCAGCCGGTCCACGACCCCGTCGAGATGGGCGCGCGCCGCCGGGTGGCGCAGGTCGAGCTGATGACGGCCCCACTCCACCAGACGGACGCCGTCCCGGCGGAAGAAGGCCTCGTCCGGCAGGGCGGCGGCGACCGGGCTGCGGACGCCCACGACCTCCGGCTCCAGCCACAGCCCGGGGACCATGCCCGCGTCGCGGACGCGGTCCAGCACCTCCTTCAGCCCGCCGGGGAAACGGGTTGCCGACTCCTCCCACTCACCGACGGCGTCCCACCAGCCGGGCACCCCGCCCGGGCCCACGGCGCCGCGCGGCTCGGCGTCGTACCAGCCGGCGTCCACGCAGAAGTACTCGGCGCCCGCCGCCGCGGCGGCGTCCACCAGGGGCAGCAGGGCCTCGGTGCTCGGCTCGCCCATCAGACTGTTCATGAAGTCGTTGAAGACCACGGGCAGGCCCTGGTGGTCGGGGTGCGGGCGCCGGGTGGCGCGGCGGTGCCGGGTCAGGGCGGCGAGCGCGGCCTCGAAGCCGCCCGTGGGCACGAGGGCGACCGAGGCGGGCACGGTACGGAACGACTCGCCGGGGGCGAGAACGCGGCGCCACTGATGCTCGCGGTCCGTCGGCCCGGACAGGGCCAGGTACACGTCGTCGAAGCGGTCGGCGACCTCGGCGTGCCAGGAGCCGTTGTGCTCGATCTGCCACAGCAGCGCACGGCCGGTCCGGGGCTCCTCGAGGCAGCCCATCGGCAGATGCTCGGAAGAGGACCACGAGCCCGTGCTGGTCACGGCGATCCGGTTCTTGGAACCGGTCTGGCCGAAGGGCACCATGCCCACGTCGTACAGACCGCGGTCGGCCAGGGTGGCCCTGGACCAGCGGTACTCGCCGCTCCAGGGATTGGTCGCCACCCACAGGGCCAGGCCGTCCTCCCAGCGCTCGCCGTCACCGAGGTGGCGGGCGAGGTTGGAGCAGATGAAGGAGGAGACGTACTCCAGGGTGAGGTGACGGTCGCCGGCGTTCTCCAGATATGCCTCGGTGCCGAGCACCGGTATGCCCTCGCGCAGTGCGCAGACGGCGGTGACGCGCAGGCCGGTGGTCTCGTCGGCCATCCGCACCCGCAGAATCCGCACGCCTTCGCCGCCGCGCCGCTCGTGGACCTCCTCGTGACCGGTGTAGCGCAGGGCGCCCGAAGCGGCGCCGTCCACGTGGCGCTTGCCCGAGGTGCCCAGCCGCCCGCTGCCCGTGGTCTGGATCTCGACCAGCGGCAGGGCGCGCTGCGCGAGGAGCGCGTACCGCGCGGGTTCACGCGCCGGGTCGGGCAGTGTGTCGGCCTCGCCCACCGCCAGCAGCCGCACCGGACCGGCTGTGTCGAGGGACAGGAGCAGGGACAACTCGTCGGTGCCCCAGCGCAGGTGGGTGACGGACATGGCGGGCGACTCCGAGGTCATAGTAAACGATTACTGTCGAGAGACCGTAGTTCGCGCACCATCTGGCCGCAAGACGCGTAACGTGCAGTAACGTCGAGCTGTGACGGACAACGGAAGCGGTGCTCGAACGAGCTCCGAACTCAAGCAGACGGCCAAGCGTCGACGCGACAACAGCGCGAGCGACAGGCCTAGCACCATTCGTGATGTCGCCGAGAAGGCCGGAGTGTCGGTAGCAACCGTTTCCCGAGCCCTCGCCGGAAACTATCCGGTCTCAGAAGCCACCCGTGCCCGGGTCATGGCGGCGGTCGAGTCCCTCCACTACGTGGTGAACGTCCATGCCAAGGCCCTCTCCGGCCGTGTCGCGGGCCCCATCGCCCTGGTCCTTCAGGACATCACCGGCCCCTCGCTGGCCCATGTCGCGGCAGGTGTGGAGCAGGAGGCGGCGGCCCGCGGCAGGCTCAGTCTGGTCTGCGCCACCCACAACGACCAGGACAGGGAGGACGACCTCGTGCAGCTCATGCGCGAGCAGCACGCGGCCGCGGTGGTCCTCGTCGGCGGAGCGATGGTGGACGACGCCTACCACGCCCGCATGGCCGACTACGCCAGGGCGCTGGACGCCGTCGGCTCCAGGCTGGTGCTGTGCGGCCGGCCCGCGCTGCCGACCAGTCTGCCGGTCACGGTGGTCGACTACGACAGCCGGGGCGGCGCCTTCCAGGCTGTCGACCACCTGCTCGGCGCGGGACACCGGCGCGTCCTGTTCCTGGGCGGTGATCCGTTGATCAGCAGCGCCGAGCAGCGACGGACCGGCTACCGCCAGGCCTTGCGGGCGCACGACGTCGCATACGCCGAGGAACTGGACGTACCCGGTTCGTACACCCGGGTCTCCGGATATCAGCGGACCCGGGCCGCGCTGGAGGAGGGGCTGAAGTTCACGGCGATCTTCGCCGGCACCGACATGGTGGCCGTCGGCGCTCTGGCGGCGCTGCGTGAGGCCGGTCTGTCCGTGCCCGGCGACGTGTCCCTGGTCGGTTTCGACGACGTCCCGTTCGCCGGCGACCTGACGCCCGCACTCACCACGGTCCGCGTCCCCTATGAGGACATCGGACGCACCGCGGTCCGCCTGGCGCTGGAGCGGGAGAACCGCCTGGCCGTCGACGACCACGTGGTGCTGAGCACGCAGCTGGTGATCCGGCAGTCGGTACGACCGCCGAAGTGACGCCGGTGGGGCCGCTGTCGGGGATGCGGCCGACTTTCCTGACTTCGTGACCGTGCTTGTACCGTCGGTGTCGGTGTCGGTGCCGGTGCCGATGGCGCGGCCGACGGCGCGGGGACGGGTTCGACGACAAAGGTCGGGCCCGAGTGCTCCGCCTCAACGGGCCGCCGACTCTGCCGACTCGGCCGACTCGGCCGGCCCCGAGGGCGAGGTCGGGGAGGGCGTCGGCCGGGCGAGTCGGCGGGCGGTGAACGCGCTGCCGGCGAGCAGGACCGCGGCGGTGACGGCCAGGGTGAGGACATAGCCGTTGTCGAACGCGTCGTGGGCCGAGTCCAGCAGTGAACCCGCCTGATCGGCAGGCAGCCGGCCGGCGGTGACCAGGGCCGCGTCGAGGCTGTCCTTCGCCGAGTCCGGTACGCCGGCCGGGAGTTGGACGGTGGCCGTGTAGAGGTTGCCGAGGGTGCTGCCGAGGATCGCGACGCCGGACAGACTGCCGAGTTCGTACGAGACCTCTTCGACGGAGGCGGCCATGCCTGCGCGGTGAGCAGGTGCGTTGCCCATGATCGCGGCGGACGCGGCGGTCATCGCCAGGCCCATCCCGGCGCCGGTCACCAGCAGCCCGGGCACCACCCAGGCCGGGTGGTCGGGGTGGACCCTGACGAGGGGCAGCGCACCCGGGGTGAGCAGCAGGGTGAGCAGGACGCCAGCCGCGCCCGTCAGCAGGCCGCCGACGATCAGCGGGCGGGGGCCGACGCGGTAGGCCAGCCCGCCCGCGATCACCCCGGTGGGCAGACAGCCCGCCGCGAACGCCGCCACCAGCACGCCCGCGTGCAGCGGAGTGAGACCGGCGACCAACTGCAGCCGCTGGGTGAGGATCAGCTGGACGCCGGCCGTCGCGAACATCGCCAGTGCGGCGGCCACGATGCCGGACAGGATCCGGGGGTCGCGCAGCAGCGTGAAGTCGAGCAGCGGGTGCTTCCGGCGGCGCTGACGCCGTACGAACCACGTCAGTCCGGCCGCCCCGACCGTCAGGGCGATCACGACGTGCGTCGGGTCCGGGGCGGGCTTGGTGGCTTCCTTGACCGCGTACACCAGACCGACGAGCCCGACCATGACCTGCGCGGACCCGACGAAGTCCCAGGGTGTCTCCGAGCGGTCCGACGCGCCCGGGGCGAGTATCGCGCCGGTGACCAGGGCGAGGATCACCACAGGGACGTTGATGAGGAAGACCGAGCCCCACCAGAAGTGTTGGAGCAGCAGGCCGCCGAGGATCGGGCCCAGCGCGGTGCCGACCACGGACATCGTGCCCCATACGCCGATCGCGATGTTGCGCTCGCGCTCGTCCTCGAAGGTGACGCGGATCAGCGACAGCGTGGCCGGCATCATCGCGGCGGCGCCCACGGCCAGGAGGGCCCGCGCCGCGATCAGTGCGGCAGGCGAGGGGGAGAGGGCCGCCGCGGTCGAGGCGATGCCGAACAACGTCAGCCCGGCCAGGAACATCCGCTTGTGCCCGACGCGGTCGCCGAGTGTGCCCGCACCGAGCAGCAGTCCGGCCATGACCAGCGGATACGCGTTGATGATCCACAGTTTCTGGGAGGGATCCGCGTGCAGATCCTCCGTCAGCGTCGGCAGCGCGGTGTACAGCACGGTCATGTCGACCGATATCAGCAGCAGCCCGACGGCCACAGTCACCAGCAGCCCCCAGCGTTTCGCGGCGCTCATGTCTCCCACTCGTCTTTCGTGAAGGTGGATGCCCGACGCCGTCACGCGGTGTCAGACCGGGTCGGTGTGCTCCGGCTCGGTGAGGGAGAGCAGCCTCTGCCGTAGGGCCTCCCGGACCGGCTCGGACAGCGGGACGTCGCTGGTGGCGTTGTGGAGCCACAGTCCGTCGATGGCCAGCCGGGCCAGGAACAGGTCGATGTCCGAGGGCTCGACCGACTCCGTCGGCGGGGCCCAGCGGTGCATCATGTCGTTCCACACCTGGGCGAGACCGGGGTGGCTCACCGACTCGATCATGAATGCCAGATCTGCCTTGCTCGCCCCCGCCAGAGTCCCCGCCCATACGTATGCGGCGGTGGTGTCCCGTACGGATGCCTCGTCGATCGGCTTGCCCAGCTCCGCCCGGAGCATCTCCTCCCACGAGCCGGTCAGATGGTGCTGGATCGCCAGCAACAGCTCCTCCCGGGTGCGGAAGTGGTACATCAGGCCGCCCTTGGTCACCCCGGCCTCCTCGGCCGCCGACTCCAGGGGCAGACCGGTGATGCCGGCGCGCTCGGTCACACGGATCGCGGCTTCCAGGTGCCGTGCTCCCGCTTCCCGCTTCCGGGAGGCGGGTCGGGCGGTGCTCAGACGACGCGGAAGTTCGCCATGATCGCCATGTCCTCGTGCTTCAGGTTGTGGCAGTGGAACATGTACCGGCCGCGGTGCCCGGCGAAGCGGGCCAGCACGTCCACGGTCTCGTACGGCCGTACGTCCACCGTGTCCTTCCAGCCGCGTTCCTGAGCCTCCGGAGCCCGTCCGCTCCGTGCCTCGATCTGGAAGTGCGCCAGGTGGAGATGGACGGGGTGAGGGAAGTCGCTGGAAGGCGAGGTCGCCATGGCGGTCACAAACCAGCGGGTGGCGGGTTATCCGTTTCTGAACGGGCTGTTCGAGGACGACTACTTCCCCGATCCGGTCGTCACCAGAGGGAAGGAGATCCTGCTGAGGCTGTGCGCGCGGATCGAGGCCGAACAGCCGCCGGGCCTGGCGGCGCTCTACGCGCTGACCGAAGCGGCCACGGAGGAGTTCAACGCGCTGCAGGCCGAGTTCGAGGCCGCCGGCAGTGAGATCGAGACCGTCGCGCGTGAGGAGATCTGCGAGGACTTCGGGTTCGTGGCCTCGGCGTACGGGTTCGAGGACGCCGACGTCGACAAGTTGGTGGCCGTGGGTGGCTACGGCGAAGGCGATCAGCAGCGACCGTATGCGCCGTTTCCGGTGCGCGCCGCGGGCCCGGCCAGGGATCGGGCCGGGATACGGCGGTGGCCATGTCTCGGTCATTGAATTCCCCTTCGTACCACGAGCCTTGGAGCGGTGACTGTGAGCCGACGGTGTGCGGAGAACTCTCGTGCGGGACCTGGACGACCGCCAGAGTCATGTGTCCCGGGTCGTCGGCTCACCCCCTACCAGGCGTGCACCCCCGTGAGCCGGGATCCGCAGGCTCACCTCGTAGCCGCCGCCCGGGAGAGTCCCGAACTCGATGTCGGCGCCCAGGAGTTCGGCGCGCTCCCTGAGGCCGACCAGGCCTTGGTGGGAGCCGGGCAGAAGGAGGGAGGGCCGGGTGGGAGGTGTGTTGGCGATGGTCACGCCGAACGTCGCGCCGTCGTCGGCACGCCACAGTCTGACGGTCGCGGTGGCGCCGGGGGCGTGCTTGCGGACGTTGGTGAGGGCTTCCTGGACGGTGCGGTAGACGGCGCGCTGGGCGGGGGAGCTGATGTCGGGGGGCAGTTCGCCGATCAGGTCGGCTTCGATGCCGCTGGTGCTGACGAGTCTGTGGAGGTCGGCGAGGGTGGGCTGCGGCGTGAGTTCGGTGGCCCGGCCGTCGGAGGCGCGGAGCAGGGTCACCATATGGCGCAGTTCGTCGAGGGTGTCGACGCTGAGGGAGCGGATGGTGCGGGCGCCTTCTTTGAAGTCCGGGTCCGTGGCGGCGACTTGGAGGGCGCCGGCCTGTACGGCGATCAGGCTGACCTGGTGGGAGACGACGTCGTGCATCTCGCGGGCGAGCTGGGCGCGCTCGCGGGCGAGGACGGCCTGGGAGTGCAGCAGACGTTCGTGTTCGCGGGCCTCCTCGATCTCGACCAGTCGGCCGGCCAGGTCTCGTCTGGCCTGCACGAGTTGGCCCAGCAGGACGGGGGCCGCGGCGGTGGCGAGGGTGTAGAAGAAGTAGACCAGGGTCCAGGTGCGGTCGTGCGAGCTGATGTCGCTGAGCGGCCAGGGGGCGGCGGAGGCGAGGGCGAACAGTACGGCGCACACACCGAGCAGCCGCCGGTCGCGGGACCGTTCGGCCAGCGTGAACAGGGCCGCGAACGGGGCGAACACGATGGCCAGCATGAGGCTCGCGGGGAGGGTGAGCAGGAACACCGGGAGCGGGAAGCGCCGTCGCAGGGCGAGACCGGCGCAGGCCAGTGCGGCCATGGCCTGCGCCATGGGGGCGGCGTCCTCCAGGCTGAGCAGGACGTCCACGACGGCGACCGTGACGACCACGGCGTCGACGGCAGGGGCGGGGATCCGCTCCCACCAGGCTCGCGCCGCGGTCATCGCCCGGGCTCCGAGCGGCGCGGCCCGTTGTCGAGCAGCCCGGCCCGCTGCGCGAGCAGCGCCGCCTGCACCCGGCTGCCTACCCGCAGCTTGGTGAGGATGGCGCTGACGTGATCCTTGACGGTGCCCGCGCTGAGGTGGATGCGGGTGCCGATCTCGGCGTTGGACAGACCTTCCGAGACCAGCACGAGCACGTCGCGCTCGCGTTCGGTGAGCCGTCCGATGCGGGCGGCCTCCTCGGCGTCGGCAGCCGTGGTGGCGGGGCGACTCTCCCAGACGGCACGGGACGCCTTCGGCGACATGACGACCCCGCCCGCGGCCAGCGTGCGGACGAGCTGAACGAGTTGTTCCGGCTCGGTGTCCTTGAGCAGGAAGCCCGCCGCGCCGGAACGCAGCGCGGTCACGATGTACTCGTCGGCGTCGAACGTCGTCAGCATCGCCACCACCGGCGGCTCCGGAAGAGCGTGCACCTGCCGCAGCACGGTCAGCCCGTCGACGTCCGGCATCCGGATGTCCAGCAACACGACGTCGGGACGCTCCCGCCGTACGGTGTCGACGGCTTCCGCGCCGACCGTGGTGGCGACGACCTCGATGTCGTCGGCCGAGCCCAGGATCAGCTTGAAGCCGGACCGCACCAGGGCCTCGTCGTCCACTACCACTACCCGGATCACACGCGCCCTGCCTGGTCGTAGGTGTGCGTACGTCGTCGGCCGTACGGCGATGCCGATTGTCCCTGCTCCGACCGTAGACCGGGAACCGCCTCTCGAGACGGCCCGGCGGGACACTCCCGCCGTCCGGGGGGAGGGGTCCCGCCACCTGGGGGAGAGGAGGTGACCGAGCGGCGGGGTAGCACCGGACACCTGTCGGATACCTCGGTCCAGGGCCGCTCGCCAGCCTGAATGCATGACCCACAACGCAGACGACACGGCACTCGCGGCGCCGACCAGAGCGCCGTCCCAGGCCGTGGAGAACGACCCGTCCGGGACTCCGAGCACCGAGCGGGTCCCGGTCGGCCGCCTGATCGGCGTGGACCTCGCCCGGGGTCTCGCGGTCTTCGGCATGTACGCGGCCCATGTCGGCCCCGACCCGTCCCGGGGCGGCGTCATCGGCCACCTCATGGAGCTGGCCCACGGCCGCGCGTCCGCGCTCTTCGCCTTCCTGGCCGGCTTCTCGATCATCCTGATGACCGGCCGCCGCACTCCGAAGACGGGCCGGGCGGGCCGTCAGGCGGTTGCCAAGGTGGTGATCCGGGCGCTCGTCCTGCTGGTCCTGGGCACCGCGCTCACCATGAGCGGCACCCCGGTCGAGGTGATCCTCGCCTTCTACGGCCTGTACTTCCTGCTCGTCCTGCCGCTGTACCGGCTGAGCGCCCGCCCGCTGGCGATCATCGCCTTGGTCGGCGCCCTGGTTCTGCCGCAGATCCTGTACGTCGTACAGCGGGCGCTTCCGGCGGACGGCGCCGACGGCATCTGGGCCTGGCCCGCCGACGCCAACGGCATCGTCTCGCTCCTCTTCACCGGTAGCTACCCGGCCCTCACCTGGATCCCCTTCGTCATCGCCGGCATGGCCGTGGCCCGCCTCGACCTGGCCGCCACCGCTGTCCGCGCACGCCTGGCGGCCACCGGTGTGGCGATGGCCGTCATCGGCTACGGCGGCTCCTTCCTCGCCCTGCACCTGGCCCCCGGCGCGCTCAAGGCGCTCGGTGCCGCCGGCTGGGGCGACGGCGGATCGGCCGCGTCCGCCTGGTGGTCCGACACCTGGGGCTACCCCGACGGCAGCACCCCGGCCGGGCTCCTGGTCGCCTCGCCGCACAGCGAGACGACCCTGTCGATCATCGCCAACGCCGGTGTGGCGATCGCGGTGCTGGCCGGCTGCCTCGCCGCCGTCGATGCCTTCCCGCGCTTCCACCGCCTGGCCCGCCCGGTCATCGCGGTCGGCTCGATGTCCCTGACCGCCTATGTCTTCCACATCGTCGGCATTCATCTGCTCGGCATAGCGGAGCTGCCGGGTTCCCCGCTGCATGTTCTGCTCGGCTTCATCTCGGCGGTGACGGTGTTCGCGACGCTCTGGTCCCGCTTCTTCCGCCGAGGCCCCCTGGAGTGGCTGCTGGGCAGGGCTGCCAAGCCCGCCGAACTGGTTCGTTGAACGGCAGGCACTGCCGCCGGAAACACCCGCTGACCGGGCCTTCTCCGTTCCCAAGACCACCGACCGTTCAGATATCACCAACAGGAGTCCTTCGATGCTGCTCAACCCGCTGCCGTCCTCGAACCGGCGACCGCTGCGCTTCTCCAGAACGTTCGTGACCGTCACCGTCGCCACGACCCTGGCTGCGGTCGGCCTGGCCCTCGGAGCGGCCACCCGATCCGACGCCGGCACCGGGGGCGAGGAGACCAGGACGCTCGACGAGCTGTACGCCGCCGCGAAGGCCGAGGGCGGCAGGCTCGTCGTCTACGCAGGCGGCGACTGGAAGGACCAGCAGGACGCCACCAAGCAGGCGTTCGAGCACCAGCTGGCCGCCGGGAAGAAGGCCATCGGGCTGGGCGGCTGGGTCACGCCTGACGCCGGCAAGGACCCCGCGGCCGAGACGATCGGTATGCTCCCGAACTCCAGTGACCCCTTCGTGGCCTGGGGCCAGCGGGAGGCCATCCTCAAGAACGCCAGGCACCCGGCCGCCGCGAAGCTCTTCCTCAACTGGCAGCTGTCCAAGGAGAACCAGACCAGCGACCTGTGGTCGGTCCGCACCGATGTCGCACCGCCCGCCGGACTGAAGAGGGTCTGGCAGTACGACAACGCCGACCTCGACGGCTTTGCCTCCTTCATGCAGGACCGCGCCGCCGCTGAACGCCTCCGCCAGCAGATGACGGTGTACATCGGCGAGGTCGAGGGCGCACCGACCCCGGGCCGCCTGGGCACGCACCCCGGTCGCTGACTGCCGGGACTCGAACGGGAACCGACGCCCATGGGCCGCGGAATCGCCCCCGGTGCGGGAGGTCCGGCGGATCGCCTGCTCAGCTCAGGCGTTTGCCGAGGCGGAGGGCGATCTCGTCGACCGCGCGGGTCATGGCTCCGGTGGGCTGGGGACGTACCCAGAGCAGGACGCGGTCGACTCCTGCTGCCGCGTAGGCGTCGACGTCCTCCAGCTCACCGCCGAAGAGAGTGACGGGGATGGGTGTGCCGCTGCCCGGCTCCACCGCACGGAGCCCCGGCCCCGCGCCGACGGTCACCACCGCGCCCCGGTGATCTCGCCTCCCTTACGCAGTGCGAGTGAATCAGCCGATTCTTCAGGTCGGGGCAGGTGGCGGGTCTTCTACGGTCTCTGTATGGATCCGGGGGCGGCAGGAAAGGCCCTGCGGGTGGGGGACCGGTGGAAAGGCGCACCTGATGTCGGGGTTGGGGAAGTCACCGGACGTGCCCAGGGTCCGGGCGGGCCGCTGCGGTAGGCCTGGAGCGTGGGCCTGGGGCGCGGTGGGCGTGGCCTGTCTCGTGGGAACAGCGCTGACTTTCAGCGGGCCGTGGGTGGCTGGAAGTGTGGCGGCGCGGATGGTGGCTTTCGGGCCGTCCATCGGTTGTTGGGGGTTGGCGGTCTCCCTGGTGCTCCGTGCCTGGGGGGCGAGTGGACGGGTGCGGACGCGTCTGCTGCTGTTGGGGGGTTCGGCCGTCGCCGGGGGTGTGTACCGGGGGGCGGTCAACGTACTGTCGGCTCACCCCCCGGGTTCGGGACAGGACGGGCGATCGCTGCTCGGTTCGGTGGTGGTCACCGGAGTGACGCTGGCGGTCGGCCTGGGTATGGCCGGTCTGGTGGTCGCGGCCGATGCCGGCAAAGGCCGGCGTGTGTTGCTGCGGCGTGTGCTTGACGGGGTCGTCACCGCCGGGGCCGTGTTCATGACGGGATGGGTGCTGCTGAGGGGGGCCAGTGACGGCTGGCGGCTGGGGACGGGAATGGTCGGTGTCCTGTGGACCGCGGAGGTCGTGTTCCTCAGTTTTCTGTTCGCCCTGTGCCGTCTCGTACGGGGCGACCAGAGAGTCACCTTGTGGGTGGGGATCGTCGGGCTGTCCCTCATGCTGATCGGCGACACCCTGCGCCTGTGGACGGTCGGCCCGCACAGCCCCGAGGCGATGTCCTGTCAGCTGGTCGACACCTGCAATACCGCGGGCCTGCTGGTGGTCGCCGTCGGTCCTTGGGTGCCCGGCGGGGCGAGCGTACTGGGCACTGCTCAGCCGACGTGGCGATGGGGGATGGAGAGTGCGGCGGCGTTCATTCCCCTGACGGTCTGCACGGTGACGGCGCTGGGATATGTCCTGGCTCCTCCGGCCCGTGACCCGGTTCCGCTGTTCGTCGGAGGGATGGCGCTGCTGAGCCTCTGGGCACGCCAGACGTTCCTGCCGAACGAGAACAGCGGAAACGACGACTGAGTTCCTGTGCGCTCGTCCTCTCCTGCTGCGGCCGGTGCCGGGGCCGTCGGCGCGACTGACAGGGCTTGTCACGTGGAGGCCGCCATCTCCGGGTTCCCGTAGTAGGCGTCGGGGCCGTGTTTGCGGGTGTAGTGGCGGTTCAGGAGGTGCGGGGGCGGCGGGGCCGACGGAGACAGGGCCAGCGTGTGTATGGCGATGTCGGCGACGGCCTCGCAGATGATGGCGTGTTCGAGGGACTTGCGGGCGCTGGAGCCCCACGTGAACGGGCCATGGTTGGCAACCAGTGCGGCGGGGACCTCGACCGCTTTCTGATCGTCTTCGTGCAGCGTGTCCACGATGATGCGGCCGGTGTTGTACTCGTAGTCCTTCGCGCACTGCTCGGCGGTGAGGTCGGGGGTGCAGGGGATGGGGCCGTTGAAGGTATCGGCGTGGGTGGTGCCCAGGACGGGCACGTCGCGCCGGGCCTGGGCGAAGGCCACCGCGTGGGTGGAGTGGGTGTGGGTGACGCCTCCGATGGACGGGAACGCCAGGTAGAGACAGCGGTGGGTCTCGGTGTCGGTGGAAGGGCGGAGGTTTCCGTCGACGACAGCGCCGTCGGAGAGACGGACGGTCACCAGGTGGTCGAGTGTGAGGTCCTCGTAGGGGACTCCAGAGGGCTTGATCACGAAGACCCCGGCCTCGCGGTCGACGCCGCTCACGTTGCCCCAGGTCAGCGTCGCCAGACCGACCTGGGGGATGGTCAGGTTGGCGTCCAGTACCTCTTGCCGCAGGCCGTCGCGGACTCGTGCGGTCATCGGTGCTCTCCTCGCGTGCGGGTCTCGGACGTCACAGGGCCTGGGCGAGGCGGTGGTACGCGGCGTTCCAGCGGACTTCCTTGGCGAACTGCTCGGAGGCGGTGTTCTCGTCGATGGTGAGCAGTTCGACGCCGGTCATGGCGGCGTAGTCGGTCAGGGTCTCCAGGTCGACGGCCGAGCTGAGGACGGTGTGGTGCGGGGCGCCGGCGAGCAGCCAGCTCTCGGCGGATTCGGCGAGTGAGGGGCGTGGTGTCCACACGGCCCTGGCCACGGGCAGCCGGCGCAGGGGTTCGCCGGGTGCGATGACGTCGACGGCGTTGGCGGTGAGCCGGAAACGGTCGCCGAGGTCGGAGAGGCCGACGACGACGGCGGGGCCCTCCGCGGCGTCGAAGACCAGGCGGACGGGGTCCTCGCGGCCGCCGATGGACAGGGGGTGGATCTCGCAGCGGGGGCGGGCCGCGGCGATCGAGGGGCAGACCTCCAGCATGTGGGCGCCCAGGACGCGCGGAGTGCCGGGACCGAGGTGGTAGGTGTAGTCCTCCATGAAGCTGGTACCGCCTGGTTGCCCGGCGCCCATGACCTTCACGGTGCGCAGCAGGGCCGAGGTCTTCCAGTCGCCTTCGCCGCCGAAGCCGTAGCCGTCGGCCATCAGCCGCTGGACGGCGAGACCGGGCAGCTGGCGCAGGCCGCCGAGGTCCTCGAAGTTGGTGGTGAAGGCGGTGAATCCGCCCTCGGTGAGGAAGGCGCGCAGGCCCAGTTCCTGGCGGGCCGCGTACAGGAGGGAGTCGTGGCGTATGCCGCCTGGGCGCAGGGCTGGGACGAGGTCGTACGACTCGACGTACTCTTCGGCGAGTTCGGCGGCGGCTTTGCCCTCGACCGCGTCGACGACGGCCACCAGGTCGTTGACGGCGTAGGTGTTCACGGAGAAGCCGAACCGCAGCTGGGCCTCCACCTTGTCGCCCTCGGTGACGGCCACGTCGCGCATGTTGTCGCCGAAGCGCGCGAGGCGCAGTCCGCGCGAGGTCTGCCGGCCGACGGCGGCACGGGCCCAGGCCGCCACGCGCCTGACGACCCTGGGATCGGTGGCGTGACCGGCGACGATCTTGCGGTCCACGCCGACCCGGGACTCGATGTGCCCGAACTCGCGGTCGCCGTGGGCCGCCTGGTTGAGGTTCATGAAGTCCATGTCGATGCTCGGCCAGGGCAGCGACAGGTTGTACTGGGTGTGCAGGTGCAGCAGCGGGCGGTCCAGGGCGCTGAGTCCGGCGATCCACATCTTGGCCGGGGAGAAGGTGTGCATCCACACGATCACGCCCACGCAGGCGTCGGAGGAGCTCGCCTCCTGGCACAGCCGCCGGATCGAGTCGGCGTCGGTGAGGACCGGCTTCCACACGATCTTGACCGGGATCTTCCCGGGCCGGCCCAGGGTCTCGGAGATGCTGCGGGACTGTTCGGCGACCTGGTGCAGGATGTCGTCGCCGTACAGGCCCTGGCTTCCGGTGAGAAACCAGATCTCGTGGTCGGGGTAGGGCGTGGTGTCGGTTTCCATGAGGGTTTCCCTGTTCAGGAGGAGGCGGATGCTTCGGCGCGGAGATGGCGCAGTCGGTGCATGACCTTGTTGACCCCGCGGCCGAAGTAGTCGTGCAGGAGCCGGTATTCGGCGTACAGACGGTCGTAGGCCGCGGCCCGCTCGGGGTCGGGCAGGTAGGCCTCGCGGTGGACCTTGCCCATGGCGCGGGCCGCGGCCCGGATGTCCGGGTACGCACCGGCGGCGACCGCGGCGTGCATGGCGGCGCCGAGTGCCGGGCCCTGGGCGGAGCCGATGAGGCCCAGCGGACGGCGGGTGACGTCGGCGTAGATCTGCATGAGCAGGGCGTTCTTGGTCAGACCGCCCGCGATGACGAGCTCCTCCACCGGCACTCCGGCGGTTTCGAACGCCTCGATGATGGTGCGGGTGCCGAACGCGGTGGCTTCCAGCAGCGCCCGGTAGACGTCCTCCGGGCGGGTGGACAGCGTCAGGCCCACCAGGACGCCGCTGAGGTCGTGATCGACCAGGACGGAACGGTTGCCACTGTGCCAGTCCAGCGCGATCAGGCCGTGCTCGCCCACCTTCTGCGTGGCCGCGAGGGCGGTCAGGTGTTCGTGCGCGTCGCGCCCCAGAGCGGCGGCCTGCTCGGCGTACGAGGCGGGGAACCCCGTGCGGACGAACCAGCCGAAGATGTCGCCGACGCCGCTCTGCCCGGCCTCGTAACCCCATAGGCCCGGCAGGATGCCGCCGTCGACGACGCCGCACATGCCCGGTACCGAGGCTTGTCGGTCGGAGCTCATCACATGGCAGGTGGAGGTGCCCATGATGGCGACCATCCGTCCCGGCTCCACGGCCCCCGCCGCGGGTGCCGTCACATGGGCGTCGACATTGCCGACGCACACCGTGATGCCCTCGGGCAGCCCCGTCCAGGCGGCGGCTTCGGCCGTGAGCGCCCCGGCCGGAGTGCCCAGTTCGCCGATCGGCTGGTCCAGTTTGGCGGTCACGAAGTCGGCGAAGTCCGGGTTCAGTGCCGTGAGGTAGTCGGTGGACGGGTAGGCGCCGTCCTGGTACTGGCCCTTGTACCCGGCGGTGCAGGCGTTGCGGACGTACGTCCCGCACAGCTGCCACACGATCCAGTCGGCGGCCTCCACCCAGCGCTCCGTCCGGCGGTAGACCTCCGGGTCCTCCTCAAGCATCTGAAGCGCTTTCGCGAACTCCCACTCCGAGGAGATCCGTCCGCCGTACCGCTCCAGCCAGGCCTCCTTGCGTTCGGCGGCCAGCGCGTTGATCCGATCCGCGTGGCTCTGGGCGGCGTGGTGGCGCCAGAGCTTGGCGTAGGCGTGCGGGCGGCCGGCGAGTTCCGGTAGTTCACACAGCGGGGTGCCGTCGGCGAGCACCGGAAGGACCGTGCATGCGGTGAAGTCCGTACCGACGCCGATCACCTGCTCGGGCCGTACTCCGGAACGGCTCAGTGCATCCGGCACCGCGTGGCGCAGGACGTCGATGTAGTCGGAGGGCACTTGCAGGGCCCAGTCCGGCGGCAGCCCTGTCCCGTCGGGCAGCGCCCGGTCCAGGACCGCGTGTGCGTACGCGTGCTCCGCCGTCCCCAACTCCGCCCCGTCGCGGACGCGGACCACCACGGCCCGTCCGGACAGGGTGCCGAAGTCGAGTCCGACGACGCAGGGTTCGAGGCTCGCGCGGTCATCGTGCCGTGTGTTCACAACGGGCCGTCTTTCTGCTGAGAGATGGTTCTGGCGGGCGTACCACGGAATCCACGTCCGTGAGGGGGAGCGTCAGTCGCTCCCGCTGATTCCAGCGGTGCCTTGGTGGCGAGTCCGAGTATGACTGCGCAGTCATGTCTACGCAGTCATACTCGATACGTCAAGAGCCCGGAAGGTGGGACTTACTGGACGAGTTCCCAGTCCTGCGAGCCGTCCGTGAGCGCGGTCTGCAGGGTCAGCTGTGCCCCGGCGGATGCGCCGGTCAGGTACAGGCTGGTGTTCTTGACCGACTGCAGTCTGTAGAAACCGTCGCTGGTCTTGACGAGGTTCCAGCTGCCGGTGGCGCTGTTGTCGACCCATTGGCCGATCTTCTGGCCGGCCGTGGCGTTGCCCGTCCAGATCGCCGCCGCGCGGCCGCCCGACTTGTTCAGCAGGCTCATGCCGCCGTTCGGCTCGGTCGTCACGTGCCAGTACTGGGTGTCCGCGTTCGCCGCCGACCCGGGGGCCTCCAGACGGACGTCGGGAACGTCTCCGTTGCCGATGTTGGCGTCGTTGGTCTTGTTCCCGGTGCCGATCACCTGGTCGGTCTTGCGGTTCACCAGTTGGTAGTAGGCGCCGTCCGTGTGACCGAGGTCGACCTCGGCGAACTTGAGTGTCGAGGTGCCCTGGTTGTTGAGGATCGAGATGCGGCCGGTGGCCTCGACGTACTGCAGGTTGCGGCTGTAGCCGGCCCCCGAGGTCGTCTGGTACTCCTTCCACGTGCCGTCGCTGCGTCCGCTGTCGTTGACCCAGACGTTGCCGCTGCCGGCGGCGTTGTAGACCAGGCGACCGCCGGGAAGTCTGATGAGGACCGGACTGCCGCCCGTCGTGAGGGCGTGGGAACCGCTGTCGAGCGGCAGGGTGGTGACGCCCGTGCCCGTGGCGGAGCCGGTGTAGAACTTCAGCGGGTCGTCGGCGAGCACGTATCGGGTGTTGGCTCCGCCGCCCCAGTACTCGAAGGGCAGCATCCACTTGCCGTCCGTCGTGCGGACGACGTTCGCCATGCCCGGCCGTCCGCCGCCGATCTCCGTCTTGCCGCCGCCCATGTTCTGGGTCAGTCCGGCGACGTCGACGACGGGGGCGCTCCACGAGGCGCTGGTGCCGTCCCAGGTCTTGTGGGCGAGGATCTGGCCCTGGGAGTCCGTGGCGGTGTCGTTGGCGGGGTCCAGGGTGGGGACGCCGGTGGTGGCGTCGAAGCCGGTGTAGTCGTTCTCGTCGGAGTAGTAGCAGACGAGCTTGCCCTTGTGGACCATCAGGTACGGCTCCCAGACGGGGTCCACCTGGTGGTCGGTGTTGGCGGCCGCGATGTTCTGGCCGACCGCGCCCGCGCTGCCGCCCTGCCAGCCGCCGGTCGCGACGACGTTCTCGACCTTCCAGGTCGCGCCGTCGTCGGTGCTGGAGTACAGGGCGATCGCCAGGTCCTTGCGGTCGCCGTCGTTGGTGGGCGTCCAGTTGGCGTCGGCCGCCTTGTGCTCCTTGTAGTAGTAGTCGTCGCCCGACACGACGCTCGCGAGCAGCAGCGTGCCCTGCTGCAGGTTCCCGACGTCCTGCGGGAGGACGTAGAGGTAGGGGTTGGTCCAGTTGCTGGTGTACTTCGCGTACTTGGCGTCGCTGGAGAGATACGCCGGAGCCTTGACCTCCGACAGGGACTGCCAGGTCGTTCCGTGGTCGTCGCTCTTGTAGACCGGGAGGGTCTGCTTGTCGGCGCTGCCGGTCGCCGTCACGACCGTGGACTTCTCGAACGACGCGACCAGGCGTCCGCTGGGCAGTTCCGCCGACTTCGGGTAGATCGCGCAGTTGCCCCGCCCCTTCAGGCACGGCTCGCTGCCGAGCTGGTAGAGGGTTCCGCCCGTCGGGCTGTACGCCTGCGCGGTGGACGCGGGTATGGCCAGCATCACGGACGCTCCGACGACGCCTCCCAGCGCCTTCGCCAGCCTTCTTCTCTGCATAGCCCCTCCTTTGGGGATGACCACGGTGGTGCGGGTTCTATGAGCGGTTGTGGGTTTCGGAGGCAGGGGTGCCCTCGGGGTCGGCGGAGACGAACACGCGTACGTCCCAGGGACCGAGGTCCAGCGCCGTGCCGGCGAGGACGGATGTTCCGTTCAGCGCGTCGGACAGGTCCACCGGTACGGGGACGCTCGCCTGCTCCCAGCTCCAGTTGTGGACGATGTGGACGCGGCGTCCGTCGGGGGAGGCGCCGGTGGTCACGGTGACCGTCGCCGGGAGGTCGCCCCAGGCGTGGCGGGCGGACGGCGTCAGCCATTCGGCCAGCGAGCGGGCGAGGTCACGGCCGGGCACGGTGCCGACGTAGGTGATCCGGCCCGCGCCGTTGCGGCGGGTGGTGACGGCGGGCCAGCGGCCGAAGTGCGGGTGGTCGTAGGTGACCATCACCTCGGCGTCCGTGACGGTGAGGCCGTCGGCCCAGTGGGTCGCCGTCGCGCCCTCGGGGAGGGCGAGCGGTCCTCCGGGCACCTGCCGCACGGGGACCTCCCGGAGGAGGTTGCTGAACTCGTCGTAGCTGACGCCCGCGGCCTCGGTGAGGCGCCCGGGGGCCCGCTCGGCACGGGCGCGGGCCTCGTGGTCGGCGTAGCCGGTGCGCGGGCCGAGGACGAGGTGGCCGCCGGCTTCCGCGTAGGCCGCGAGCCAGTCGAGCGTGGTGTCGGCGGCGAGATACAGGCCGGGGACGACGAGGACGGGGTGGCGGTGGGCGGCTTCCTGCGGGGTGAGGCCGTCGCGTTCTCCGCTCGGGTCGTGCAACTGCCGGGCGTGCACGATCCGCACCTGGCGGCCCGCGTCGAAGGCGCCCCGGTAGAAGGGGTCGAAGATGCGGTGGTAGGCCTCCGGGTCCGGCTCGCCGTCCGGTTTCGCGAACGGCGGGTACTTCTGCATCAGCCACTTGCTGGGCGTCGAGTAGACCATCGTGAGGTCGGCGTCCGGTTCCAGTCCGGCGACGAGCTCTCCCGCCGCCTCGAACTCGCCGCCGAGCCGGGCGAGTTCGGCGTAGGTGCGACCGGGCTGTCCCGTGTGCGGGAGGATGCCGCCCCAGTAGGTCTCGGCGCCGAAGTGCAGGGTGTGCCAGTGCCAGTACTCGATCATGCGCGCGCCACGGCCGACGAGAGCCCAGGCCGCCTGGCGCCACTGTCCGTCGTAGCCGGGCCGGTTGTCCCAGGGGAAGCCGATGGAGCCGGCGTTGGTCTCGGTGACGAGGAACGGCTGCTGGCGGGAGGAGAACATCCAGTCGGCGGTCTGGTACAGCGACCACACGCCGGTCGTCTGCCACTTCTGCTCGTGGTCGTCGGGGGTGGGGTCGGGCAGCAGCAGGCCGTCCTGCATCGCGTAGTAGGGGTTGCCGGAGGCGATGTCGAGCCGGTCGGTCAGCTCGTCGTCCTCCACCGCGGGGCGCTTGTAGGAGATGCAGGTGGTGACGAAGTGCTCGGGGCGGGCGTACCCGCGCACGATGTCGGCCTGCCAGCCGATGAACTCGGTGACCTGGCGTGCCTGGAACTCCCGCCAGGCCACGTCGTACTGCGGCTGCACATTGCCGTCCGGGGTCCACAGGTCGGCCCAGGTGGACAGCCGGTGCGACCAGTAGACGAGCCCCCACTCACGGTTGAGGGTCTCGACGTCGCCGTACTTCTCCCGCAGATGGTCGACGAACCGCTGGAAGACGCCGTGGTTGTGGAAGAGCTCCAGGCCGGGTTCGTTGTCGACCTGGAAGCCGATGACCGCGGGGTGGTCGGCGTAGCGGGCGACGATCTTGCGGATGACGCGCTCGGCGTGGAAGCGGAACGCGGGGTGGGTGAAGTCGGCCTCCTGGCGGGCGCCCCAGCCGATGCGCTCACCGGTCCGCCGCTCGCCCGTGATCTCCGGGTACTGACGGGCCAGCCACGGCGGGACCGCGTACGTGGGTGTGCCCAGGACGACGGAGATGCCGCGCTCGTGGGCGCCGTCGAGGACCGGCTGCAGCCAGTCGAGGTCGAACCGGCCGTTCTCGGGCTCCCAGGTCGACCAGACGGACTCGCCGACCCGGATGACGGTGACATGCGCGTCCGCCATCAGGTCGAGGTCGGTCTTGAGGCGTTCGTCCGGCCGTTCGGTGCCATAGGGGGGTCGGTATTCGTGGTAGTACGCGGCGCCGAACAGGACGCGGGCAGGCAGAGCCGCCATGAAGGGAACCTCCGGAAGATATGGGGGGTGGGGGGAATTACTGCTTGACGCCGCCGGCGGCCAGGCCGCTCTGCCAGTACCGCTGGAGCATCAGGAAGGCCACGACGAGCGGCACGATCGAGATCAGGGACCCGGTGACGACGAGGGCGAGCATGTCGCTGCTGGCTCCGGCCCCGCCGTTCTGTGCCTGCGCGGCCCAGGAGGAGAGGCCGACGGTGACCGGGTACAGATCGGGGTCGTTCAGCATGATCAGCGGCAGGAAATAGTTGTTCCAGGTCGCCACGAGGGTGAACAGCAGCACGGTGACCAAGCCCGGCGCGAGGAGTCGCAACACGATCGTGCCGAAGATCCGTGCTTCCCCGGCGCCGTCGATGCGGGCGGCCTCCAGAATGCTGTCCGGGACGGCGTCCTCGGCGTAGACGCGCATCAGGTAGAGGCCGAAGGGGTTGACGAGGGAGGGCAGGATGACCGCCCAGGGGGTGTTGACCAGGCCGGCCTTCGCGAAGAGCAGATAGGTCGGGATCGCCAGGGCGGTGGCCGGGACCATGACGGCGCCGAGGACGAGGTTGAAGGCGGCCCGGTCCCCGCGGAAGCGGAACTTGGCGAACCCGTACCCGCCGGCGGCCGCGAGCAGCGCGGCACCGACCGCGCTGACTCCGGCGTACACGACCGTGTTGAGCAGCCAGTGCACGAAGACGCCGTCGTCCTGGGTGAAGGTCTCCCTGATGTTGGTCAGCAGCTGCGGGGCGTGCGAGAACCACAGGCCGAAGGTGTTGAACAGGTCCTGGGTGCTCTTGGTCGAGGCGACCAGCAGCCAGAACAGCGGGAGCAGGAAATAGGCCAGGACGGCCAGCATGGCGATGGTGAGCGGGGTGCTGCGACGCCGGGTGGCGGACCGGCGCCGAACCGGTGCGACGGGGGGCGGGCCCGTCATGGGGGCGGCCTTCGCTGTCGGGATCGTGCTCGTCACGGGGTCCTCCTGCGGTTCGCGGTGAGCAGGACGGCGTAGGAGGCGATCACGATGACGAGGCCGAGGAGGAAGGACACCGTGGCCGCGTAGTTGACCTGTTGGCCGGTGAAGGCGAGCGTGTAGGCGTAGAGGTTGGCGGTGTAGGAGCTGCTGATCACGTCCGGGGCGATGCTCATCAACAGCTTCGGCTCGTTGAACAGCTGGAAGCTGCCGATCACCGAGAACAGCAGGGTGAGCAGGATCGCGGGCCGGAGCGCCGGCAGTTTGATCGACCAGGCGACCCGCCAGGCGCCGGCGCCGTCCACGGCGGCTGCCTCGTACAACTCCTCGGGGACGGTACGCAGGGCGGCGTACAGGATGATCATGTTGTAGCCGACGAACTCCCAGGTCACGATGTTCGCCAGGCTGCCCAGCATCCAGCTGTCGCTGAGGAAGTCGGGGACAGGCAGGCTGAGTTTGCGGCTGAGCTGGGCGAACGGGCCGAAGTCCGGGCCGTAGAGATAACCCCACATCAGCGCGGCGACCACGCTCGGCACGGCGTACGGGACGAAGATGCCGAGCCGGATCACGCGGGCGAGGCGGAGCAGGCCGCTGTCGAGCGCGAGAGCGAACAGCAGCGCGAGGAGCAGCATCAGCGGGACCTGGATCACGAAGAACAGCGCGACGCGTCCGATGCCGTGGAGGAACTGCGGGTCGCCCAGGGCCTGGGTGTAGTTGTCGAGGCCGACGAAGGCCGTCCCGCCGATCAGGCGCTCCTGGAAGAGGCTGAGGTAGGCGGCGTAGCCGAGCGGGGCGAGGAACAGCAGCAGGAACAGCACCATGAAGGGTGCGACGAACAGTGGCCCTGCTGCCCGGTGACGGCTTTTGCCGCCGCGCCCGAGAGGGGTCGGCCCGTCTCGTCGCCGGCCCTTGGGGGAGGCCGCGGTTGTGGCAGTCATCATCGGCCCTTTCTGAGGAATGGGCGCCGGTCGTGAGACCGCCATCCGCTCCCTGCAGGCGACGGGCCTCGAGGTCGGCTCCATCCACGACGTCACCCCGAC